>NZ_JBSGXP010000005.1:0-42623 GCF_053610105.1 Kitasatospora sp. NPDC054939
GGTCGGCGGGGGCTCGGCGTCGGCGCGGCGCGGCGGTCAGGCCACCGGCACCGCCGCCATCGGCGCGGCCACCGGCAGCACCGGGGCGGACCGGAACCACCGGCGCGAGCCGAACAGCAGCAGCCCGCCTAGGGCGATCCCGCCCACCGCGCAGAGCGCCACCGAGCGCAGCGACTCCTCCGCGAGCACCCCGGAGACCGCGTAGCCCAGCGAGTTGCCGGTCGCGAACAGCGTCACCAGCCAGGCGAACGCCTCCGTCACCGTGCCGACCGGCGCCAGCTCGGCGACCAGCACGAACGCCGCCGCCAGCAGCGGGGCCAGCGCCACCCCGGAGACGAAGGCCAGCACCGCCATCGGGTACGGGCCGGGCACCAGGAGCAGCGGAAGGTAGGAGAGCGCCATGACGAGCGCCATCACCCAGGTGCGGGTCGCCGTGCTGCTGCGCCACTGCACCGCGCCGTACGCCAGCGCCCCGAGCAGCCCGCCCAGGGCGGCGAGCGCGAGCAGGGTGCCGGCGCCGCCGGGCAGGGCGCCCGCGTGGTGGTCGGCGTACGCGATGAAGAGCACGTTCTGCGCGCCGACCGCCCAGCCGGCCCCGGCGAGGCCGATCAGCAGCAGCACCAGGCCGGGGGAGCGCAGCGGGCCGAGCAGTCCGGCGGAGTGCTCGCGCGCCGGCGCCTGCCAGGCGCGGGCCGGAGCGGTGGTGGCTACCACCAGTGCCCCGGCGAGGCCGAGGGCCGCGGCCACCCAGAGGGCGGCGACCGGGCTCGCCAGCCCGGCGATCCCGGCGACCGCGAGAGGTCCGGCCACGTAGAGGATCTGCTGCGAGGCGGAGTCGAAGGCGTAGGCGGTGTCGAGCTGCTCCTCGTCGACGACGTCCGGCCAGAGCGAGCGCAGGCAGGGCTCCAGCGGCGGCATCGCCAGTCCGGCGATCGCCGCGCCGACCGGGGCGGCCAGGACCGAGCCGGGGGCGAGGGCGAGCAGTGCGTACCCCGCCCCGGCGACGACGGCGGAGGCGATCAGCACCCGGGGCTGACCGGTGCGGTCGACGATCCGCCCGAGCACCGGGCCGCCGATCGCCGCCGAGATCGCGTACGCGCCGGTGGCCAGCCCGATCCGGCTGTACGGGGCCCCGGCCTCGCGCAGGGCGAGTGCGATCACCAGGGCGGTCATGCCGGCCGGGAGGCGGCCGAGCAGCGTGCCGAAGAGCAGTCGGCCGACGTTCGGGGCGCGGAGCAGGGCGACGTAGCCCATGGGCGGGGGCCTCCGGTTTCTGTGGGGTGCTCTTCGTGCGGCCTTGTGGTTGCCTCTTCAAGTTATACGTATAACTGGATGCCGGTCAATCGGCGCCGGCGGCAGAACTGATGGGGCGTCAGCTTCGTTCGTGGTCGGAGTGGCCATTGGGGTTGGCCGGAACTCAAACAACTACTTTGAACATCTCAAACCTTTACTGCTAACGTATCGGCCATGACCACCTCAGGCGCACCGCGGAAGAACGGCCCGGGCTCGATGCCCGCGACCGCCCGCGCGTGCCGTCTGCCGGGTGCTGTGGACGGCCCGCGGCCCTGTCGCGCGATGAGCTGTATGCGGGCGGCACGCCCCTGATCCCCCGGGTCCGGATCTCCCCGTCCGCCCCCGGCGCCGTGCCGCCGCCCCGCCCGTCACCCCTGTCTTCCTGACGCACTCCCCGGAGCCGCACCGTCATGTCCACAGCGCCCGAGGCGACCACGTCGCCCTCCGTGCTCGCCAGAATCCGCCGGACCCCGTTCTGGGCGCAGATCGTCGCCGGCCTCGTGCTCGGCGTCCTGCTCGGCTACATCGCCCGGACCGCCGAGATCTCCTGGCTGGCCACCACCCTGGAGACGATCGGCAAGATCTTCGTCCAGCTGCTGAAGCTCGCCGTCCCGCCACTGGTCTTCACCGCGATCCTGGTGAGCGTGGCCAACCTCCGCAACGTCACCAACGCGGCCCGCCTGGCCGCCCGGACGCTGCTCTGGTTCCTGATCACCTCGCTGATCGCCGTCGCCATCGGCCTCGGCCTCGGCCTGCTGACCAACCCCGGCGAGGGCACCGACCTCAAGACCGAGGGCCTCAAGGCGCCGAAGACCACCGGCAGCTGGATCGACTTCCTGACCGGCCTCTTCCCGACCAACATCGTCACGGCCTTCACCGAGGTCGAGGTCCTGCAGATCGTCTTCCTGGCGATCGTGGCCGGCGCGGCGATCCTCAAGCTCGGCGCCAAGGCCGAGCCGGTCCTCAAGCTCAGCGAGTCCGTGCTGGAGCTGGTGCAGACCGCGCTCTGGTGGGTCATCCGGCTCTCCCCGCTCGGCACCCTCGGCCTGATCGGCAAGTCCGTCGCCAAGTACGGCTGGGACCTCCTGGAGCCGTTCGCGGTCCTGACCGTCGACATCTACGTCGGCTGCGCGCTGGTGCTGTTCGGCGTCTACTCGCTGCTGCTGAGGTTCGCCGCCGGACTCAACCCGCTGCACTTCTTCAAGGGCGCCTGGCCCGCCATCCAGCTGGCCTTCGTCTCCCGCTCCTCGGTCGGCACCCTGCCGGTCACCCGCCGGGTCACCGAGCGCCTCGGCGTCCCGAAGGAGTACGCCTCCTTCGCCGTCCCGTTCGGCGCGACCACCAAGATGGACGGCTGCGCGGCGATCTACCCGGCCCTGGCCGCGATCTTCGTCGCCCAGGTGTACGGCATCCAGCTGGGCATCAAGGACTACCTGCTGATCGCCTTCGTCTCGGTCATCGGCTCGGCCGCCACGGCCGGTCTCACCGGCGCGATCGTGATGCTGACGCTGACCCTGTCCACCCTGGGCCTGCCGCTGGAGGGCGTCGGCCTGCTGCTGGCGATCGACCCGATCCTGGACATGATCCGCACCGCGACCAACGTGGCCGGCCAAGCGGTCGTCCCGGTCGTGGTCGCCGCCCGGGAGAAGACCCTCGACCTGGCCGCCTACAACAGCCCCAAGGGCGACCTGCTGGACGACGTCGAGCCCGCCGCCGTCATCCCCGCCCAGGCCGACGGCAAGGCCGTGGCCACCGCCTGACGGCCGCCGCCCCGCCCCACCGACCGCCCGCCCCCTGCGCCCGTTTCGCAGGGGGCGGGCTGCGTCGTGCGGGGGAGGGCGGGTACGAGGCAGGGGGCCCGCCGCGATTGGCGAGCCCCCTTGGGTACTGCTGTTTGTGCTCCTGAGGCGGCCCGTTGGGGGTCGCCGGCGGACCCGCGGGGTCCCGAGCGATCAGGTCATCAGAGGATGATCAGATAGCGGTGACGTTCTCCGCCTGCGGGCCCTTCGGGCCCTGGGTGACGTCGAAGCTGACCGCCTGGTTCTCCTCCAGCGAGCGGAAACCGCTCGCGTTGATGGCGGAGTAGTGGACGAAGACGTCGGGGCCGCCGCCCTCCTGGGCGATGAAGCCGAAGCCCTTCTCAGCGTTGAACCACTTGACGGTTCCCTGAGCCATGCCGTTCTCCTTGCGAGGGACGTGTCGGGCACCACACCGTGTGGCACCCGGTCCGCTGCGCTGATCGCCCTGCCTCCGGACGAGCCCGGAGTTTTTCGATATTGCTGAAAAACTACAAAAAGCCCGCGGTTACATGCTCCGCAGGCTTCAAGTACTGCAAGGGGAATCAAACTGCAACTGAGGGCAACGCTAGCATGCGTGCGCTGTCACGACCAGGGGTCACCAGCGGTCCGTACAGGTGTGTCGTAAGGCCCCCGGAGAGCCCTCCGGAAGGCCCTCCCGGGGCGTGTCGCAAGGCCGGTGCGGGCCTGCCGAAACCGGAGGCATACCCTGCGGGAAGGCGTACGAACAGCAAGGGAGCGCACGGTGGCGGTGCGGGAGACGACCGGCCGGGAGCCGGGCCGCGGGCTCGGGAACACCCCGGTCAGGCCGAGGGTCGGGCATATTCAGTTCCTGAACTGCGTACCCCTCTACTGGGGCCTCGCCAGGACGGGCAATCTGCTCGATCTCGATCTCACCAAGGACACCCCGGAGAAGTTGAGCGACCAGCTGGTCGGCGGATCTCTCGACATCGGCCCGATCACCTGCGTGGAGTACCTGCGGCACGCGGACGAACTGCTCGTCCTGCCCGACATCGCGGTGGGCAGCGACGGCCCGGTGATGTCCTGCGTGATCGTCAGCAAGGTCCCGCTCGCCGAGCTCGACGGCCGCCCGGTCGCACTCGGCTCCACCAGCCGCACGTCCGTCCGGCTCGCCCGCCTGCTGCTGGAGGAGCGCGAAGGGGTCCGGCCCGAGTACTTCGGCTGCCCACCCGACCTGGACGCGATGCTCGCCCGCGCCGACGCCGCCGTGCTGATCGGCGACCCCGCGCTGCGGGCCTCGCTGGAGCAGGCCCCCTCACAGGGACTGGCCGTGCACGACCTCGGTGCGATGTGGAAGGAGTGGACCGGGCTGCCGTTCGTCTTCGCCGTCTGGGCCGCCCGCCGGGACTTCGCCGAGCGCCGGCCCGACCTGACCGCCGCCGTCCACCGGGCCTTCCTGGAGTCCCGCGACCTCTCGCTCACCGAGGCCGGACTGGTCGCCCGGCAGGCCGCGCGCTGGGAGGCCTTCGACGCCGACGTGCTGGAGCGCTACTTCAGCGAGGCGCTGGACTTCTCGCTCGGCGAGCGGCAGCTGACCGGCATCGCGGAGTTCGCCCGCCGGGTGGCGCACGACAGCGGCTTCGCCCCCGATGTCACCGTTCGGCTGCTGGAGCCCGCCGTCGTCCTCTGACGGGCCGTCCTGCCGGTACGGTCGGCACCCGGGGCCGGACGCGCCACCGCGGGGCACGGCGCCCGGCGGCGGCGGGCGGCCGGGGCAGCGGTCGAGGGGAGCAGGCGGGCATGCAGGCACTGGAGTCGGACGACCCGCGTCAGGTGGGCGGCTACCGGCTGCTGCGGCGGCTCGGCGCGGGCGGCATGGGCCGGGTCTACCTGGGGCGGACGGCCGGGGGCCGCACGGTGGCCGTCAAGGTCGTCCGCGGCGAACTCGCCGAGGACCCCGAATTCCGCGCCCGGTTCCGCCAGGAGGTCGCCGCGGCCCGCCGGGTCGGCGGCGCCTGGACGGCACCCGTCCTCGACGCCGACACCGAGGGCCCCCACCCCTGGGTCGCCACCGGCTACGTGGCCGGACCCGCGCTCGGCGCCGCCGTCCAGACCTTCGGACCGCTGCCCGAGCCGGCCGTCCGGGCCCTCGGTATCGGGCTCGCGCAGGCCCTGGAACACGTCCACGGACTGGGGCTGGTCCACCGCGACGTCAAGCCGTCCAACGTCCTGCTCACCCTCGACGGCCCCCGGCTGATCGACTTCGGCATCACCCGCGCCCTCGACGTCACCAGCGCGCTCACCCGTTCGGGGTACGTCGTCGGCTCGCCCGGCTTCATGTCGCCGGAACAGGCCCAGGGCCGGACCGCAGGACCGCCCAGTGACGTCTTCTCGCTCGGCGCCGTGCTCGCCCACGCCGCCGGCGGGGTGCAGCCCTTCGGCGAGGGGCTCGGCGCGGCCGTCCTCCTCTACCGGGTGCTGCACGAGGAACCCGACCTGTCCGGAGTCGGCGGGCCGCTGCGCGGCATCGTCCGGGAGTGCCTGGCCAAGGACCCGGCCGACCGGCCCACCCCTGCCCGGCTGAGCGACCTGCTCGACCCGGACGGCTCGGTCGCCGCCCTGCTCGGCGCCCAGGGCGGCTGGCTGCCGCCGGCGCTGGCGGCGGCGGTCGGGCGCAGTGCGGTGGAGCTGCTGGACCTGGAGGCGGAGGCGGGGGCAGGCCCGGGGGCGGGTTCCTGGCCGGGGGCAGGTGGGGCTTCCTGGCCGGGTGCCGGCGGATTCGGGGTCGGGGCAGGGGGGCCGGAGGGTTCGACCGGGGGTGGGTTCGGGCCCGGGACGACCGAGCGGGTGGCGGCGGCCCGGTCGGGGCCCGGGCCTGACGCGGCGTCGGGCTCGGGTGCGTCGGGGGCGGGTGCGTCGGGATCGGGTTCCGGCGCGTTCGGGCCGGTGGGTGCGAACGGTGCGGCGACCGGGCCCGTGGACGTGCGGACCGCCCCGACCGGCCGCCGGGCCGGCCGTACCCGGGCCGCGGTGGCCGCTGTGCTGGCGGCGGCGGTGCTAGGACTCGGCGGCTGGGGCCTGTACGCCTGGCTGGGCCCGGACGGGCGGCACGACGAGGCCCGGGACACCGGCGGGACGTACACCGCCGCCCCGCCGGCCGGCACCGGCAGCCCGACCGCCGGAGGCACGGCCACCGCAGGCACGGCCACCGGGGGCACGGCCACCGGGACGACCGGGGGCACCCCGACCGGCGGGTCCGGCACCGTCCCCGCCGCCTTCCTCGGCACCTGGCGCGGCACCATGACCACCCAGAGCGGCAACCCGGGCGGCACCACGACCGTGGTGATCGGCGCCGCCACCGTCGGCCAGGAGAACACCACCAGCCGCAACCAGTCCGTCGGCCTCCCCATCGAGATCACCTGCCAGGGCGCCTGGACGCTCAGATCGGCCACCGACACCGAGCTGGTGTTCACCTCCCGGCTGACCGCCTCCTCGATCGCGGGCGTCTGCACCGGCGGCTCCAACGAGGAACGGCTGGCCCTCCAGAAGGACGGCACGATCCGCTTCAGCTCGATCGACCCGCTCGCCGGCAACCCGACCGGAACGCTGAGCAAAGTGGGCTGACGCGGACCCACGCAACCCCTGGCGTAGGCTGAACCGGCAGCACTGCCACGCCCGCCGGAGCGGCACACGGCAGGCGCTGCAGCCGTACGCGGAGCAGTACCGAACGCAGCACCCCGAGAGAGAGAAGGCCGTCAGGTGTCCGAGCTCGCAGCGACCACCCTCGATGCGCCCAGCACCGACCTGCAGGCCGTCCTCGACCGCGCCGCAGGCGGGGGCCGGATCACCCCCGAGGAGGCGCTGGAGCTCTACCGCTCGGCGCCGCTGCACGCGCTCGGCTCCGCCGCCGACGCGGTGCGCCGCCGCCGCTACGCGGGCGTCGAGCACATCGCGACGTACATCATCGAGCGGAACATCAACTACACCAACGTCTGTGTGACGGCGTGCAAGTTCTGCGCCTTCTACGTGCCGCCGAAGAGCGACAAGGGCTGGTCCCGCGACCTCGACGAGATCCTGCGCCGCTGCGCCGAGACCGTCGAGCTGGGCGGCACCCAGGTCATGTTCCAGGGCGGCCACCACCCGGACTACGGCGTCGAGTACTACGAGCGGGCGTTCTCCGCGATCAAGGCGGACTTCCCCCAGCTGGTGATCCACTCGCTCGGCGCCTCCGAGGTCGAGCACATGGCGAAGATCTCCAAGGTGTCGATCGAGGAGGCCATCACCCGCATCCACAAGGCGGGCCTGGACTCCTTCGCCGGCGCCGGCGCCGAGCTGCTCCCCGCCCGCCCTCGCAAGGCGATCGCCCCGCTCAAGGAGTCCGGCGAGCGCTGGCTGGAGATCATGGAGGCCGCCCACGGCCTGGGCGTCGAGTCCACCTCCACCATGCTGATGGGCACCGGCGAGACCAACGCCGAGCGCATCGAGCACCTGCGGATGATCCGCGACGTGCAGGACCGCACCGGCGGCTTCCGCGCTTTCATCCCGTACACGTACCAGCCGCAGAACAACCACCTCAAGGGCTCGACCCAGGCGACCGTCTTCGAGTACCTGCGGATGATCGCCGTCGCCCGGCTCTTCCTCGACAACGTCGCCCACATCCAGGGCTCCTGGCTGACCACCGGCAAGGAGGCCGGCCAGCTGTCGCTGCACTACGGCGCCGACGACCTGGGCTCGGTCATGCTGGAGGAGAACGTCGTCTCCATGGCCGGCGCCAAGCACCGCTCCAACCTCACCGAGCTGATCCACCTGATCCGGGCCGCCGACCGCGTCCCGGCCCAGCGCTCCACCACCTACCAGCACCTGCGGGTGCTGGACGACCCGGCGAACGACCCGGTCGACCCGCGCGTCGCCTCGCACATCGCCTCCACGGCGATCGAGGGCGGCACCGCGCACCCGGAGCTGAAGATCCTCGACAACAACTGAGCGACGCCGCCGACGACCGCCACCGACCACCGCCGCTGACCGCCGCCGTGCTGACCCTGCACCGGGCCGCCCTGCTGCTGCCGGACCCCGCCGCGTCCGGCGGGGCCGTGCTCTCCGTGCTCTCTGGGCCCTCGGTGGCGTCGGTGCCCTCGGTGCCCTCGGTGGTCTCGGTGTCGGACGGGGCGGTGGTGGTGCAGGGCGAGCGGATCGCCGCGCTCGGCCCGTACGCCGAACTGGCCGCCGCCCACCCCGCGGCCCGGGTGCGCGGCTGGGGCGAGGCGCTGCTCGTCCCCGGGCTGCGCAACCCGTACGGGCGGTGGCTGCTGGAGGACGCGTACCACCCGGACCCGCGCGAGGGGATCGGCAGCGAGCCGGTGCCGGGCGGCCTCGCCGCGGGCGCCGAGGGGGGCGGCGCCGATGACGTGCGCTGCGGGGCGAGCGCCCGGCGCGGGCTGCAGCGGATGCTCGGGTACGGAGTGACGGCGGTGGTCGGCCCGTTCGACCGCGCCGCGGTACGGACCGCCGTGGCCCGCTCGGGGCTGCACGTCCTGTCGGGGGGCTTGTCCGGGGGTCTGCCCGGGGGCCCGTCCGGAGACCCCTCCGAGGGCGCGTCCGGCGGACTGCCCGGGGGCCTTCCGGCGGTGGGGGGTTCCGGAGCCGCGCCCGGTGCGGGCCCGTTGGACCCGCTCGCCGCCCTGCCGCTCGCCGAGGCCGTGCACGGCCGGCTGGCCGTCGGCGGACGGGCCGACTTCGCCGTCCTCGCGCTGCGCGACGGCGCCCCCGGCGCGTGCCTGGCCACGGTGCTGGCCGGGCGGTTGGTGTACCGGCGGCGCTGATCCGGGGCGGGCGGTGCGTACCGCCGTCGAATGTACTGACAGGTAGCCGGATTCCCGTACGACCCCGCGCCCGTGCTTCGTGTGCGCCCGAACTCGGTTGCGCGTCAGAGCGGCTGATTCCCCCTTCGCCGTGACCTGAGGGCCCGCCAGCGGATACGATCCCGGACAGCTCACCCATCCGTACCCTCACCAACACCTCCGCCCGTGCCCGCGGGCGGCGGGGCCCCGTCCCAGGCCCCGACGTGCAAGCCAGGACAGGAACCATGCGACCCGCGACCGTCCACCCGCCGCGCTCCCCGCGGTTGGGCCGTGGTTGGTACCTCGCCGCCGTGCTCAGTGCGGTCTTCGCCGTCGGCATGTGCCTGCTCGGCTGGCGCCAGGCCGAGCAGGCCGACCGGATCGCCGCCCACCCGGTGAGAGTCGAGGGCGTGGTCACCCAGCTGCCCGGCGGCAGCGGTTCCTACAGCACCGTCAGCTACCGGGCCGCCGGCGTCGCGCACACCGCCGCCGCCCTGCCGCTGGCCGCGCACGCCCGGATCGGCGACGCCGTCTGCCTGGAGCACGCGGCCGACGACGCCGGGGCCGTCCGCGTCTGCGGCGACACCTACCCGCAGCCGGTCGGCATCGGGCTCGCCCGGATCGCCGTACCGATCGCCGTGGCGCTCTTCCTGATCTGCGTCCTGCGGATCCGCCGCCACCGCCGGGCCGTCGCCTTCCGGATGGGCCAGCACGGCCGGATCGCCAGCACCGTCGCCCTCGCCACCGGCGCCCTCGCCGACGGGATGCCCGCGATAACCCACGGCAAGCGCTCCCGCCGCAAGCGCCGCTCCACCGGGCGCCGGGCCGCGCACTGACGGCTGCGCACCGGCGGCTGCCCGCTGACGGGCCGCTCCGGGGGCGGGGCCGGTCGGCGGGGCCGGCCGGGGTCGGTAGGGGTATCGCCGGGGCAGGTCGGACACGTCGCCGGGTCGGCCCGTGTGCCCCCTTGGTCCGGGGCGCGGGGTGAGGGTGAAGAATGGGGGCGTGACCCGAGCCTCTCTGGACAAGCAGCCGCAGGAAGTCGCCGCCATGTTCGACGACGTCGCGGAGAAGTACGACCGCACCAACGATGTGCTCTCCCTCGGCCAGGCCCGGGCCTGGCGGCGGGCGGTGGCCGAAGCGGTGGCCGCCGGGCCGGGCGATCTGGTGCTCGACCTCGGCGCCGGCACCGGCACCTCGTCGCTGCCTTTCGCGGAGGCCGGCGCGCAGGTCGTGCCGTGCGACTTCTCGGTCGGCATGCTGGCGGAGGGCAAGCGCCGCCACCCCGAGCTGCCGCTCACCGCGGGCGACGCCACCCGGCTCCCGTTCGCCGACGGCACCTTCGACGCGGTGACGATCTCCTTCGCACTGCGGAACGTGCACGACACCGACGCCGGACTGCGCGAGATGCTGCGCGTCACCAAGCCCGGCGGCAAGCTGGTGATCTGCGAGTTCTCCACCCCGACCTGGACGCCGTTCCGCACGGTCTACACCGAGTACCTGATGCGCGCGCTGCCCCCCGTGGCCACCGCCGTCAGCAGCAACCCGGACGCGTACGTCTACCTCGCCGAGTCGATCCGCGAGTGGCCGGACCAGCCCGCCCTCGCCGCGAAGCTGCAGGAGGCCGGCTGGTCGAAGGTGGCCTGGCGCAACCTCACCGGCGGCATCGTCGCGCTGCACCGCGCGTACAAGGTCTGACCGCCCGCGGCCGGGCCGGTCGGGCGGTCGGGCGGGCCCTTCGTGGTGTGCCTCCGGGGTGCGCCTGCAGGGTGGGCCTTCGCCGTTCGCCTCCGGGGTGCGCCTTCGGGATGCCCCGGGGCCGCCGAACCGTCGACCCGACGTCCCGGGTGCGGCGGGCGCCCGAGTCGCGCCCGACCGCCGGTAAGCACCTCGTAGACTCGTCCAAGCCCAGCCGACCCGCAGCAGGAGTGTGCCCACCGTGTCCGAGACCGCAGTCGACCTGAGCGCAGGGGCCGTCGAGAGCACCGCCGACGTCATCGTGGTCGGTGCCGGCCCGGCGGGTGCCACCACCGCGTACTACCTGGCCCAGGCCGGGCTGGACGTGCTGCTGCTGGAGAAGACCTCGTTCCCGCGCGAGAAGGTGTGCGGCGACGGCCTCACCCCGCGCGCCACCAAGCAGCTGGTCGACATGGGCATCGACGTCTCGACCGAGAACGGCTGGCTGCACAACAAGGGTCTGCGCATCATCGGCGGCGGCGTCCGGCTGGAGCTCGACTGGCCCGAGCTGTCGGCGTTCCCCGACTACGGCCTGGTGCGCAAGCGCGCCGACTTCGACGAGCTGCTGGCCCGTCAGGCGGAGAAGGCCGGTGCCCGGCTGTACGAGCGCTGCAACGTCAGCGGCCCGGTGCTGGACGACCGGACCGGCCGGATCGTCGGGGTGACCGCCAAGCTCGGCGACGAGAAGCGCGCGGTCACCTTCCGCGCCCCGCTCGTCGTCGCCGCCGACGGCAACTCCACCCGGCTCTCGCTGTCGATGGGCCTGCACCGCCGCGAGGACCGCCCGATGGGCGTCGCCTACCGGACGTACTTCACCTCGCCCCGCCACGACGACGACTACCTGGAGTCCTGGCTGGAGCTCTGGGACACCCGTGGCGGTCAGCGGAAGCTGCTGCCCGGCTACGGCTGGATCTTCGGCATGGGCGACGGCACCTCCAACGTCGGCCTCGGCATCCTCAACTCCTCCCCGGCCTTCGGCGAGCTGGACTGGCGCGAGGTGCTGAAGGCCTGGTGCGCCGGCATGCCCGAGGAGTGGGGCTACACGCCGGAGAACATGACCGACCCGATCCGCGGCGCGGCCCTGCCGATGGCCTTCAACCGCCAGCCGCACTACACCCGCGGCCTGCTGCTGGTCGGCGACGCGGGCGGCATGGTCAACCCGTTCAACGGCGAGGGCATCGCCTATGCGATGGAATCCGGCCAGATCGCGGCCGGCGTCATCGTCCAGGCCCACGCGCGGGTGACGGAGGCGGGCCGGGAGCGTGCGCTCCACGCCTACCCGAGCATCCTCAAGGACGTCTACGGCGGCTACTACACCCTCGGCCGGGGCTTCGTGAAGCTCATCGGCAACCCGAAGGTGATGCAGCTCGCCACCCAGCGCGGCCTGACCCACCCGATGCTGATGCGCTTCGTCCTCAAGATGCTGGCGAACCTGACCGACCCGCAGGGCGGCGACGCCATGGACCGCATCATCAACGGCCTGGCGAAGGTCGCCCCGAACGCCTGACGCCCGCCCGGCCGACTTCCTGCGCGCTGCGGCGGCTCGTCCGGGGGCCTCGGCCTGCGTCCTTCTCCGCCCTTCGTCACCCTTCTTCGCCCTTCTGCACCGGCTCCCGCCTGCCCTGTCGGCTACCGTCCGGCCCCATCCGCCCTCATCCGCCCTCATCCGCCCTCACCGTCGGAAGAGGCGGGTGAGGGTGACGTCGTTCGCGAACGCGGTGCGCTCGGCGACCGCGAAGACCGTCGGGTCGAAACCGCCGTCGAACGCCGGGATGCCGGAGCCCGCGACGACCGGGTAGCTCTTGACGATCAGTTCGTCGATCTCGGGCAGCAGTGTGCCGGCGAGGCGCCCGCCGCCGCAGAGCCAGATGTCCAGCCCGCCCTCCTCCTGCTTGAGCGCGCGGACGGCCGTGAGCGGATCTGCCGCGATCACCGTGACCGCCGGGTCGTGGTCGGGCGCGAGGGTGCTGGACACCACGTACTGGCGCAGGTGTGCGTAGGGGCTGGTGATCCCGGCGTCCAGGGCCGGACGGTAGGTGCCCAGGCCCATCACCACCGTGTCGAACTGCCGGTTGGGCGCGTCGGCCAGGCCGACGGCTGCCCGCACCGGGGTGGGCACCGTCTCCGGGTACCGCGCATTGGTCCACCCGGCGTACGCGGCGGCCTGCCGCTCGTCGCCCTGCGGGAAGAAGCCGTACTCGCCGTCGGGGCCGGCGATACGGCCGTCGAGGGTGACGGCGATGTAGTAGACGAGCTTTCGCATTCGGATTAACTCCATCCGTAGTACTCTGACTGAAGTGGTCAGGAATTTAGTACTACGGATGGAGTGGTGTCAATGGCGCGACGGAATGACGAGCGGCGGGCTGCCCTGGTCGATGCCGCGATCGAAGTGCTGGCCAGAGAAGGCGCCCGCGGTCTGACCTTCCGGGCGGTGGACACCGAGGCCGCCGTGCCCGCCGGAACCGCGTCCAACTACTTCGCCAACCGGGACGACCTGCTCACCCAGGCCGGCGCCCGCGTCTACGAACGCCTCCAGCCCGACGAGGCGACCATCACCCGGCACCGCGCCGCCGACCGTGACCGGGAGACCTACGTGGAGCTCATGCACGAACTGGTCGGCCGGGTCTCCTCCTTCCGCACCGGCTACCTCGCGCTCCTGGAACTGCGCCTGGAAGCCACCCGCCGCCCCGAACTGCGCAAGGTGCTCACCGAGCGGGTTCGCGCGGACGTCGACGCCAACGTCGGCTACCACCTGGAATCCGGCCTCCCCGGCGACGCCACCGCCGTCAAGCTGCTCTACCTGGCCCTCAACTGGCTCATCGTCGAGCAGCTCACCCTGCCGGAGGTGTTCACCGAGGCCGAGCGGGACGCGCTGGTGCAGGCCGCGGTGGAGCGCATCGTGGAGGCCTGACGGCCGGGGCGCGGCTGGTGGTCGCGGCTGGTGGTCGGGCGGGAGTGGTGTTCGGGCGGGAGTGGTGTTCGGGGTCGACGGTCCGGAGGGGTCGGGGCGGGTGTCGGTCAGCGGTGGCGGGGCTCGACGTGCGCCTGGACGTAGGGCACGGCGAGCCCCTCCAGGGCTCCGGGCGCACCGAACGCGGGGTGGACGTTCACCTCGAAGATCACACCGCCGCTCTCCGCAGCCAGGTCGACGCCCGCGAACGGCAGACCGACCGCTGCTGTCGCCTCGGACGCCAGCCGGTGCAGGTGCGCGGGGAGCGCGTCGGGGTGGAGCGGAGTCGACGTGGCGCCCTGGGCGACGTTGCACGGGGCGTCCGGATCGGGCTGGACGTGCTCGGCTACCCAGATCACCCGCCCGCGGAGCACGACCACCCGGTACTGGTGGCGCAGACCGGACGGTCCGAAGTTGCGGGCGTCCCGGGTGAGCAGCCAGCGCTCCCCGGCGGCTGCGTAGCGGGCGGCCACCTCGGCGAGGACGTCCGCGGCGGTGACGTGGAAGACGTCCTGGCCGCCCATCCCCGACACCGGGCGGGCCCAGACGTCGCTGCCCAACTCCTCGAAGGCGCCGAGGACCGCAGCCGGGTCGGCATCCGGAGCGAGGCAGACCGAGCGCATCTGGCGAACCCCGGCCGCCGCCAGCGCCTTGACCATCAACTCCTTGTCGCCGGCGGCACGCCAGGCCACGGCATCCGTCCCCAGGCACGGGACCCCCGAGGCGGCCAACGCCGCCTGGAACGGTTCCAGCGCCGGCCGTGCGGCGGGCGGTATCTCGTACAGGACGACCGCCGCCGGGGCCTCGACCCGTACGCCGTCGGCCTCCAGGGCGAGCGCGGTGCCCGCCGGTGCACCCGTGACCGGGGCGGCGGGGTCGATGAGGCCGTCGCCGGTCGGGGTGAACCGGCGGGCGTCCAGGCAGACCGGAGCCTCGCCGGTGACCCGGCGGATCGCCTCGGCCAGCACGGCCCGGCTGCCCTCGTGCTCCCCGTGGTCGGTCACGAGCACCACCGAGCCCGTCAGGGTCCGGCGGTCGGAGGTGGTCGCACTGCGGCGGGCGGGCTGATCGAGGCTCGTCACGCGCCCATCCAACCGTCCGCAGGCAGATCGAATCAATGGGCCCGGAGGGCGAGTTCGGCGGGATCGCGTACGGGGGTGACGGGCGGGGCGATGCGAGGCGCCGCGGGGCGCCGCGGCGGGGTGGGCCGGCTCGGGCCAGCCGACTGAGGTGGGCGGGGTGAGGTGAGTCGGCCGAGGTGGGCGGGGTGCGGCGAGCAGGGTGGTGCAACGGCGGGGTGGGCGGGCCGCGTTGGTTCAGGCCTGGCGGCTGGCTGCCGATCGCTGCTCGACGTAGGCGAGGCGCTCGGCGAACACCCGGGCCGCGTCGGGCGTGAGGGTGCGCAGGGCGACCAGCGCCGAGAAGACGACATCGCACAGCTCGTGCTGGACGTCCTCCCAGCTGTGGGTGACCCCCTTGCGCGGGTTCTGCCCGGTGGCGCCTATGACCGCCTGGCCGACCTCGCCGACCTCCTCGGACAGCTTCAGGATGCGCAGCAGCCGCTCCTGGTCGGCCGGGAGGGTGCTCTCCGCGTCCAGCCAGGCGACCAGGTGGTCGACGCTCTCCCAGATCCTGCTGTCCATGTGCGCTCGCTCCCGTACGGCCTGCGGTACTCCGGTGACCTTCCCACCGTACGGGAGCGCGGCACGGCCGGCCGTCGGCCGGATCAGCGGGTGCTGATCTTCACATTGCGGAACTTGACCTTGAGGTTGGGGAATCCGTCGCCGGGGTTGTTCTGGTCGTCCTGGCCGGCGGCGGCGATCTTCTGCAGGACGTCCATGCCCTCGGTGATTCGGCCGAAGGGGGTGTAGGCGGGGGAGAGCTTGGTGTCCTTCCAGACGATGAAGAACTGGCTGCCGTTGGTGTTGGGTCCGGCGTTGGCCATGGCGACCGTGCCGGCGGGGTAGGTGGCGCCGGTGAGGTTCTCGTCGGGGAACGAGTAGCCCGGGCCGCCGCTCCCGGTGCCGGTCGGGTCGCCGCACTGCAGAACGAAGATCCGCTGGGTGGTGAGCCGGTGGCAGTGGCTGCGGTCGTAGTAGTCCCGCTCGGCGAGGAAGCGGAAGGAGAAGGTGGTGCACGGAGCCTTGTCGGTCAGCGCCTGGAAGGTGATCGCGCCCTGCGTGGTCTTCAGTGTCGCCTTGTAGGGCTTGGCGGCCTTCCTGGCGTCGAAGACCGGGATGCCCTTGAAGTTGTCGGCCGGTATCGCGGGGGTGTAGCTGCAGGTCACGGCGGTGGAGGCGGAGGGTGCCTCCGAGCCTCCGGCGCCGGCGGCGTGGGCGGTACCGGTGCCGACGGCGGTGAGCGGAAGTGCGGCGGCAGCGACGATGGTCAACGCACGGGTCCTGCGCTTCATGTGACGGGCCTTCCGGTGGGTGGTGGACGGCTTGCTTGTCATGGCGACATCATCCATGCCCGGTCGTCGATCCGGTAGACGGGTAAAACCGTTGATCGCACCGGGCCGGATGCGCAAGGATGGCGCCCCGCTCAGCAATACCGCCGCTCCGTCCGATGTCGCACGGGCCGTCTGCCACGGGTCGACCGACATGCGCCGCGCGCCGTGCGCTCGCCCCGGACCTGGAGGGTGTGAACCCATGCGTACGTCCAGCGGATTCGTCCGCGATCTGCCCGTGCTCCTGGTGGCCGTGGTCTGGGGGTCCTCCTTCCTGGCCGTGCAGCGGGTCGCCGACCCGGACACGGTGGTGGCGATGCTGGTCCTCCGGTTCGCGCTGGCCCTGCCGCTGCTCGGACTGATCGGGTGGCGCGCGCTGCGGGGGCTTCGGCGGGAGGAGTGGCTGGGCGGCATCGGGCTGGGTCTCGTACTCGCCGTGATCTTCCTCCTGGAAACCTACGGCGCGGTCCACACCTCGGCCACCAACGCCGGCCTGATCATCAGCCTCACCATGGTGTTCACCCCGCTCGCGGAGAGCGCCCTCACCCGTACCGCCCTGCCCAGGGCGTTCCTCGCGGCGGCCGGCCTGTCGGTGGTCGGAGTCGCCCTGCTGACCGGGGGAGGCGGGCTGCGGCCCCCGGCCTCCGGCGATCTGCTGATGCTCGGCGCGGCCGTGGTCCGAACGGTGCACGTGCTCACCATGGCCCGCGTCCGGGCCATTCGCGACACCGACTCGCTCGCGGTCACCTGGGTGCAACTCGCCACCGCCACGGTGGTGTTCGCGCTGATCTCGCCCCTCGCCGGCCCGATGCCGTGGACGCTCGCCGCCTCGTTCGACGCGGCCCAGTGGGCCTGGCTGCTCCATCTCGCCCTCCTGTGCACGTTGTTCGCCTTCCTCGTCCAGATGTGGGCCGTCCGTACCACCTCCCCGTCGCGGGTCAGCCTGTTGCTGGGCACCGAACCGCTCTGGGCCGCCGTCTTCGGCATCACCCTCGCCGGTGACCACCTCGGAGCGTCGGCGCTGCTCGGTGGCGTCCTCGTCCTGGTCGGCACCGAGTGGGGCCGCCGGACGGCCGTGCCCGTGCCGGCACCGGCACCGGCACCGGCGAGCGAACCGCCGTCGAGCCCGGGGTCGGCGAACCCGGGGGCAGCGGACCCCTGGTCGGCAGATCCGGCGCCGTCGGACGCTGATCGGTCGGGTCCGGCGTCGGCGGGGCCCGTGCCCCCGTCGGGTCCGGCGAAGCCCGATTCGGAGGCGGACGCGGCGTCGGTACCCGCCTGACCGTCGGCGTCGGGCGGACGTCCCCGGCCCCCCGGAGTTCCCAGAGCCTCCGGAGCCCCCGGACGGCAGGAGCGGTCCCGCTCATGCGCATCGCTGCCCACCGGCCCGCTCACCTCCGGCGCAGGGTGCGCCGGGCGTAGTCGAAGGTGACCAGGCCGAGTAGCGGGCCCCAGGCCACCAGCGGCAGGTAGGCGAGGGTCATGACCAGCCCGGCGAAGCCCTGGGGAGACTCGGGCGAGCCCATGTTCTCCGGGCTGCTCCAGGCGATCGCGCCGAGTATGCCGAGGGTGGTGAGGAGCAGCGCCCCGAGCGCGGCCGGGACGACTGCGGCGAGGGGGCGCACCCTGCGCCGGCCCAGCAGGGGCACCCAGGCCGGCACCACCTGCCCCCAGGGGCGGACCAGGCCCACGGTGAGCAGGGCCAGCGCCTCGGCGAGCAGACTGAGCGAGATCATGTAGACCGAGCCCATGCCCGGGACGTCCTGGTGCAGCGAGGCGAGTTCCGCGCCGGAGAAGCCCATGGTGGCGCCCGTGGCGAAGCAGATCCGCCAGAGACCGGACGGCACGGTGGTCCAGATGGCGGCCTTGGCGGTGACCTCGGCCCAGCGGGGGGCGGCCCGCACCGCGGAGGCCCGGGGGACCACGCCGGGGCGGCGGTCGGCCGGGTCGCCGGAGGCACCGGAGTCACCCGAGGCACCGGGGACGACGGGGCCGGTCGCGGTCGGTGCGGCCGCGGTGGTGCCGGCGGTGGCGGTGGTGACAGCAGCCATGGTGACGAACTCCTCCCCGGAAAGCCCGAGCGGCTGTCCGACTGCCTCAAGCGTCGTCACCGGGAGAGGCCGGCAACAGATGCCGATCGGCAGGTACTTGCTGGTCGGATCGCTCGAAAGATGTGCCGATCGGCAGACGCGAAACGCCCCTGACGGTCCGTAGGCTGACGTTCTGTGGGAGAAGTGATCTGGCAGGCGGTGTCGGCCCTGGCCGTGCCGGTGGTGGTTCTGGTCGGGCTGCCGGCCCGGCGGCGCTATGGAGCGGAGGCGGTGATGGAGACGACGGGGTTGGTCTCGGTGGCCGTCACCGTTGCCATCTGGGCCGCCGGGCGCTGGACGGAGGCGGATCGGGTACCGGGCCTCATCGGACTGGTCGAGCTGGCCGCCCTGCTGGTGCTCGTGGGGCTGGCAGTGCGCAGTGGACGGGCATGGCGGGGTTCGGCCGCAGCTCTGGCGGGCGGCGTCGCGGTCGCGCTCTGGCCGTCCCGGTTCGAGGGCGTCGGAGGGCCGGGCGAGGCGCTGACGCTGGTGGGCTTCGGGGCCACCTTCGTGGTTCCGGCGGCCCTGGCCGGCCGCTACCTGCGGCGGCTGGACGAAGGCCGACGTGCTTCGGTGGCCGCCGCCCGGCGCACGCAGCGCATCGAACTCGCCCACGATCTGCACGACTTCGTGGCGCACGACGTCAGCGGCATGGTCGCGCAGGCGCAGGCCGGCCTGGTGCTGGCCGCCTCCGACCCGGCGCGGGCGGCCGCCCTGTTCGAGCGGATAGAGGCCGCCGGGCAGCAGGCCCTGGCCTCACTCGACCGCACCGTGCACCTGTTGCGGAGCGAGGAGGAGGACGGGGGCGCCGGGCGCGGGCCCCAGCCGGGCCTGGGCGACCTCCCGGCCCTGACCGAGCGGTTCACCGAATCGGGACGTGTGGTCGTGCGACTGGAGGCGCCACCGGCAGGCAAGGAGGTACCGCGGGAGGCGGCGGCCACGGCGTACCGGATCGTGGTCGAGGCGCTGACCAACATCCGGCGGCACGCCCCGGGCGCCCGCGCCGTGGATATCCGGGTACGACACGTGGGTCGAGAACTGGAGGTGACCGTGACCGACGACAACAAGGCTCCGCAGAAGACAAGTTCCCGCAGGAGCGGCAGCGGGCTGGCGGGCCTGGCGGCCCGGGTGGAGGCGCTGGGCGGAACGCTCACTGCCGGACGGAATGCCGACGGCGGCTGGCAGGTCGCCGCAACGATGTCCCTGGAGGGGCGATGAGCATCAGGGTCCTTCTGGCCGACGACGACGAGGCCATCCGCAGCGCCTACCGGATCATCCTGGACGCCCAACCCGACATAGAGGTGGTCGGCGACGCGGCCGACGGTGTGGAGGCGCTCGAACTGGCAGAGCAACTCCGTCCGGACGTGGTGCTCGCAGACATTCGGATGCCGCGGCTGGACGGCCTGGAGCTGACCAGGCGCCTGGGCGAGGAGTTCCGTGTGGTCGTGGTGACCACCTTCGACCTCGACGAGTACGTGCACACGGCACTGCGGGCGGGTGCGGCGGGCTTCCTGCTGAAGCGCTCGGGCCCTGCCCTGCTGGCGGAGGCGGTGCGGGCAGCTGTGGCCGGGGATGCGTTGATCAGTCCGCAGATCACCGTCCGCCTGCTGCGTCGGCTCTCCGGTCCTCCGGGCCCCGAGAGCAGTGGGACGCCCGGGTCGTCGGGCATCGGGACGGCGCCCGCCGGGGCCGTGCGTACGGCAGCGCCGGCGGCGACCCTGGCGGAGGTGTCGACCGAGTCGCTGACCGCGCGGGAGGTGGAGATCGCCCGACTCGTCGGGGACGGTGCGACCAACGCCGAGATCGGAGCCGAACTCTTCATCACCGCCGGGACGGTGAAGAATCACCTGGCTGTGATCCAGCGGAAGATCGGCGCGCGCAACCGGGTCGGTATCGCCGCCTGGGCCTGGGAGACCGCCCGCCAGGAGTGCGGGAGGGGGAGTAGGGAGAGAGGAGAGGTGTAGGGAGAGAAGAACAGGGAGGCGTCGAGGAAGCGAGGGGCGGCAGGGCCGTCGGGCCAATGGCCGGGAGTACGACGTCCGGCGCCCGGCGCGAGCCTGCAGCTCAGCCCTGGGCCGGTACAGGCGTCGGCGCGGCACCGTACGTGAGCCACCGCCCCGCTGGTCGGGCAGTCGTGGCCGTGGCTACCTCCCGTCACCCCCGACCCAGTGCCCCGCACCCAGTGCCCCACACGCACGCTCCGGCACTCAGTGGCCCACACCCAAGATCCGGCACCCGCCGCCCGGCGCCCGCCCCCCCGGCACCCGCCGCCCGGCGCCCGGCGTCCCCCCTCGGTACCAGCCGCCCGGCACCCCCACCCGGCACCCGCCGCCCCGCCCCGCCCCGACCCGGCCCCCACCGCGGCCGCGCGAGCCCGGTACCGCGGGCCGACGCGCCCTCCGACGCCTGCCGTCCACCAACTCCCGCTGTGCGCTTGTGAACGAAGGGTCAAGCGCACGTTCGTCGTTCGCCACCCCTCCGAGTGAGCCCCCGAAGGCCGCTATAACACGTCAACCTGGCGCCCAGAAATTTGCTCTGAGCGGCGCATAGTTGATATAGGAGCGTGGCCCTGACCAGCCGCTTCGCAGTTGAATGCGACTGCTTGTGACCATTTGACTCCCTTGTGTTGATAACTCAGGGCATGTTCGCTTTCATCGCGATTCGCGAGGTGTCGCAGATCACAAAGATCGTCGTGACACGCGTGTCGCAGATCACAAGTGGACAGGCATAGGATGCGCTCGTTCCAGGCTTTGTGAACTGCCTCACATGGGGTGGATCTCGGGAACTGGAACGCGGGTCCACCACAGCGTGACCCGTCGGTTCCGATCTGCAGTCAAGGACGACTGGACGGAGGGAGCGGGGGCTTATGAATGCCTACGCGCCGATCCTCGTACTCGGTGCCATCGCGGCGGCGTTCGCGGTCGGCTCCGTCGTGATGGCCTCACTGACCGGGCCCAAGCGGTACAACCGGGCCAAGTTGGAGGCGTACGAGTGCGGCATCGAGCCGACCCCGCAGCCTGTGGGCGGCGGTCGGTTCCCGATCAAGTACTACCTGACGGCGATGCTCTTCATCGTCTTCGACATCGAGATCGTCTTCCTCTACCCGTGGGCGGTCACCTTCGACGCCCTGGGGATCTTCGGGCTGGTCGAGATGCTCCTGTTCATCGCCACGGTCTTCGTCGCGTACGCCTACGTCTGGCGGCGCGGCGGTCTGGAGTGGGACTGATCGCAAGGCCGCCCCGGAGGCCGGCCGCTGGATTCGCCGCAGGGCTCACCGCCGCCCTTGTGAACGGGCGGACAAGCCAAAGGACTTGAAGGCACTGAGAGGGAACTGATGGGAATCGAGGAGAAGCTGCCGAGCGGCTTTCTGCTCACCACTGTGGAGTCAGCCGCCGGCTGGGTGCGCAAGGCGTCGCTCTTCCCGGCCACCTTCGGACTGGCCTGCTGTGCGATCGAGATGATGACCACCGGTGCCGGTCGTTACGACCTGGCCCGGTTCGGCATGGAGGTCTTCCGCGGTTCGCCCCGGCAGGCCGATCTGATGATCGTGGCGGGTCGGGTGAGCCAGAAGATGGCCCCGGTCCTCCGCCAGGTGTACGACCAGATGGCGAACCCGAAGTGGGTCATCTCGATGGGGGTCTGCGCCTCCTCCGGCGGGATGTTCAACAACTACGCGATCGTCCAGGGTGTCGACCACATCGTGCCGGTGGACATCTACCTGCCGGGCTGTCCGCCCCGCCCGGAGATGCTGCTGGACGCGATCCTGAAGCTGCACGAGAAGATCCAGCACGAGCCGCTGGGCGTGAACCGGCGCCGCGCCGAGGAGCGGGACGAGGAAATCGCCCTGCAGGCCACCCCGATCAGCGAGATGCGGGGGCTGCTGCGATGAGCGACCGCGACCAGCAGGGCAGCAGCACCCCCAACGCCGCCGAGACCCCGGGCGACCGGCCCGCCGCCGCCCTCGAGCCCACCACCCAGGCTCCCGGGAAGGCGCCCGCGCAGTCCGCCACGCCCGCCCCCGCGCAGCCCACCACCCCGGCTCCCGGAAAGGCCCCCGCGCCCACCCCCACCCCCGCCCCCGAGCAGGTCCCCGTAGCCCGCCGGGAGATCCCGATCGAGGTGGTGGGCCGTCGCCAGGGCATGTTCGGGGCCCAGGGCAGTGGTGACACCTCCGGCTTCGGCGGCCTGGCTGCGCCGATCGTGCTGCCGGGTGCCTCGGAGCGCCCGTACGGCGGGGTCTTCGACGAGATCGCCGACGAGTTCGAGGGTGCGCTGGAGGAACAGGGCCTGGATCCGGCCGAGGTGATCGAAAAGACCGTCGTGGACCGCGGCGAGCTGACCTTCCACATCGAGCGCGAGCACCTGCTGAGGGCGGTCCGCACGCTGCGCGACGACCCGGCGCTCCGCTTCGAGCTCTGCCTCGGCGTGAGCGGCGTGCACTACCCGGGCGACACGGGCCGTGAGCTGCACGCGGTCTACCACCTGCGCTCGGTCACCCACGGCCGCCTGCTCCGCCTGGAGGTCACCGCGCCGGACGCCGATCCGCGGGTCCCGTCCGTGGTCAGCGTGTACCCGACCAACGACTGGCACGAGCGCGAGGTCTACGACTTCTTCGGCCTGGTCTTCGACGGCCACCCGGCGCTCACCCGGATCATGATGCCGGACGACTGGCTGGGGCACCCGCAGCGCAAGGACTACCCGCTCGGCGGCATTCCCGTCGAGTACAAGGGCGCCCAGATCCCGGCGCCCGACCAGCGGAGGTCGTACAGCTGATGAGCACCCAGCACTCCGCGCACGCGGAACACAGCGCCGGACACAACGCCGGTGCCGGACACAACGCCGGTGCCGAGCACAACCCCACCGACCCCCAGCACAACCCCGCCGCCGACCCGTACGAGGAGGCCGGCGCCCGGGACACCACCGAGGGCCGGGTGTTCACCGTCACGGGCGGTGACTGGGGCGAGGTCGTGGAGGCCGTCGGCCGGGCCGACGACGAGCGGATCATCGTCAACATGGGCCCCCAGCACCCGTCCACCCACGGCGTGCTGCGGCTGATCCTGGAGATCGACGGCGAGACGGTGACGGAGGCCCGCTGCGGCATCGGGTACCTGCACACCGGCATCGAGAAGAACATGGAGTTCCGCAGCTGGGTCCAGGGCACCACCTTCGTGACCCGCATGGACTACCTGACCCCGCTGTTCAACGAGACGGCCTACTGCCTGGCGGTCGAGAAGCTCCTCGGGATCACCGACGACATCCCGGACCGCGCCACGGTCATCCGGGTCATGATGATGGAGCTCAACCGGATCGCCTCGCACCTGGTGTGCCTGGCCACGGGCGGCATGGAGATCGGCTCCACCACCCTGATGATCTACGGCTTCCGCGACCGCGAGATCATCCTGGACGTCTTCGAGCTGGTCACCGGCCTGCGGATGAACCACGCGTACGTCCGTCCGGGCGGCCTCGCGCAGGACCTTCCGCCGGGTGCGGTCGACCAGGTCCGCGAGGCGGTCAAGCTGCTGCGCTCCCGGATGCACGAGTACGACAAGCTGGCCACCGGCAACCCGGTGTTCAAGGCCCGCCTGGTGGACGTCGGCTTCCTCGACCTGGCCGGCTGCCTGGCGCTCGGTGCGACCGGCCCGATCCTGCGGGCCACCGGCCTGCCGCACGACCTGCGCAAGTCCGACCCGTACTGCGGGTACGAGGACTACGAGTTCGAGGTGGCCACGGCCGACACCGCGGACTCCTTCGGGCGGTTCCTGATCCGCCTGGAGGAGATGAAGCAGTCGCTGCTGATCGTCGAGCAGTGCCTGGACCGGCTGCGGCCGGGCCCGGTGATGGTGGCCGACAAGAAGATCGCCTGGCCCGCCCAACTGGCCGTCGGCCCGGACGGGATGGGCAACTCCCTCGACCACATCCGGAAGATCATGGGCACCTCGATGGAGGCCCTGATCCACCACTTCAAGCTGGTCACCGAGGGCTTCCGGGTCCCGGTCGGCCAGGCGTACACGGCGGTCGAGTCGCCCAAGGGCGAGTTGGGCGTGCACGTGGTCAGCGACGGCGGGACGCGGCCGTACCGGGTCCACTTCCGGGATCCGTCGTTCACCAATCTGCAGACGATGGCGGCGATGTGCGAGGGCGGCCAGGTGGCCGACGTGATCGTCGCGGTGGCCGGGATCGACCCGGTGATGGGAGGCGTGGACCGGTGAGCAACGTCGAACTCGGACTGCCGGCGCTGCCGGCCAAGCCGTACCCCGAGGAGGTGCACACCAGGCTGGCCGCGGACGCCCGCGAGCTGATCGGCCGCTACCCGGTGGCCCGGTCCGCGCTGCTGCCGCTGCTGCACCTGGTGCAGGCCGAGGAGGGCTTCGTCAGCCCGACCGGCATCCGCTTCTGCGCCGAGCAGTTGGACCTCACCACGGCCGAGGTCACCGCCGTGGCGACCTTCTACACGATGTACCGGCGCCGGCCGGCCGGGAAGTACCACGTCGGCGTCTGCACCAACACGCTCTGCGCGGTGCTCGGCGGCGACCAGATCTTCGACGAGCTCCAGCAGCACCTGGGCATCCGCAACAACGAGACCACCGGCGACGGCGAGATCTCGATCGAGCACATCGAGTGCAACGCGGCCTGCGACTACGCCCCCGTGGTGATGGTCAACTGGGAGTTCTTCGACAACCAGACCCCCGGCAGCGCCAAGCAGCTGGTCGACGAGCTGCGGGCGGGCCGGGAGGTCCACCCGACCCGGGGCGCCCGGCTGTGCAGCTTCAAGGAGTCCGCCCGCATCCTGGCGGGCTTCCCCGACGAGCGCCCCGGCGCCGTCGACGAGTCCGGGGCCGGCGGCGCGCCCTCGCTGGCCGGGCTGCGGCTGGCGAAGGGCGAGGCACTGCCCGGCACCGGCGAGGCCAAGGTCGTCTCGCCGCGCCACGAAGGGACCGAAGCGTGATGACCTCCGCCGAGCCGGCCGAGAAGCTGCTCACCCCCGTGCTCTCCGCCTCCTGGGACGACTCCCGCCCCTGGACCCTGTCCACCTACCTCCGCCACGGCGGCTACGAGGGCCTCAAGGCGGCCCTCGCGATGCCCCCGGACGACGTGATCGCCCTGGTCAAGGACTCCGGGCTGCGCGGCCGCGGCGGCGCCGGCTTCCCGACCGGCATGAAGTGGCAGTTCATCCCGCAGAACGACGGCAAGCCGCACTACCTCGTCGTCAACGCGGACGAGTCCGAGCCGGGCACCTGCAAGGACATCCCGCTGCTCTTCGCCAACCCGCACTCGCTGATCGAGGGCATGATCATCGCCTCGTACGCGATCCGCTGCGACCACGCCTTCATCTACCTGCGCGGCGAGGTCGTCCCGGTGCTGCGCCGGCTGCAGGCGGCGGTCGCGGAGGCGTACCGGGCCGGGTTCCTCGGCAAGGACGTGCTCGGCTCCGGCATCGACCTCGACATCACGGTCCACGCCGGCGCCGGCGCGTACATCTGCGGCGAGGAGACGGCCCTGCTGGACTCGCTGGAGGGCCGCCGCGGCCAGCCCCGGCTGCGCCCGCCGTTCCCGGCGATCGCCGGCCTGTACGCCTGCCCGACGGTGGTCAACAACGTCGAGTCGATCGCCTCGGTGCCGCCGATCCTGGCCCGGGGCAAGGAGTGGTTCAAAGGCCTGGGCACCGAGAAGTCCCCGGGCTTCACGCTCTACTCGCTCTCCGGGCACGTCACCAACCCCGGCCAGTACGAGGCGCCGCTCGGCATCACGCTGCGCCAGCTGCTGGACGTCACCGGCGGCATCCGGGCGGGCCACCGGCTGAAGTTCTGGACCCCGGGCGGCTCCTCCACCCCGATGTTCACCGACGAGCACCTCGACGTCCCGCTCGACTACGAGGGCGTCGGCGCGGCCGGCTCGATGCTCGGCACCAAGGCGCTGCAGGTCTTCGACGAGACCACCTGCGTGGTGCGCGCGGTGACCCGCTGGACGGAGTTCTACGCCCACGAGTCCTGCGGCAAGTGCACGCCCTGCCGCGAGGGCACCTACTGGCTCGTCCAGTTGCTGAAGCGGATCGAGGCCGGGCAGGGCGTCCAGGGCGACCTGGAGAAGCTGCTCGACATCGCCGACAACATCAACGGCAAGTCCTTCTGCGCGCTCGGCGACGGTGCGGCCAGCCCCATCGTCTCCTCGCTGCAGTACTTCCGGGCCGAGTACGAGCAGCACCTCGACGAGCGCCGCTGCCCGTTCGACCCGGCCGCCTCCACCGTCTGGGCCGACGGCCCCCGCCCCGGCCACCAGTCCGCCACCGAAAGGGAGGTGCACGCGTGACGATCACAGAGCCATCCACCTCCAAGGCCGCGGTCGAACTGGTCACGCTCACCATCGACGGCGTCGAAGTGCAGGTCCCCAAGGGGACGTTGGTGATCCGGGCCGCCGAGCAGATCGGCACCCAGATCCCGCGCTTCTGCGACCACCCGCTGCTCGACCCGGTCGGCGCCTGCCGCCAGTGCATCGTCGAGATCGAGGGCCAGCGCAAGCCCGTCGCGTCCTGCACCATCCCGGTCGCCGAGGGCATGGTGGTCCGCACCCAGCTCAGCTCGCCGGTCGCCGAGAAGGCGCAGCGCGGGGTCATGGAACTGCTGCTGATCAACCACCCGCTGGACTGCCCGGTCTGCGACAAGGGCGGCGAGTGCCCGCTGCAGAACCAGGCGATGTCCACCGGGGACACCGACTCCCGCTTCGAGGGGATGAAGCGCACCTACGAGAAGCCGGTGCCGATCAGCAGCCAGGTGCTGCTGGACCGGGAGCGCTGCGTGCTCTGCGCCCGCTGCACCCGCTTCTCCCAGCAGATCGCCGGGGACCCGTTCATCGACCTGGTCGAGCGCGGTGCGCTCCAGCAGGTCGGTACCGGCGAGGGGGACGACTTCGAGTCGTACTTCTCCGGCAACACCATCCAGATCTGCCCGGTCGGTGCGCTCACCTCGGCGGCTTATCGTTTCCGCTCCCGGCCCTTCGACCTGGTCTCCTCGCCGAGCGTCTGCGAGCACTGCTCGGCCGGCTGCGCCCAGCGCACCGACCACCGGCGGGGCAAGGTGCTGCGCCGGCTGGCCGGCGAGGACCCGGAGGTGAACGAGGAGTGGAACTGCGACAAGGGCCGCTTCGCCTTCCGGTACGCCCAGCAGCGCGACCGCCTCACCACCCCGCTGGTCCGCGGCGCGGACGGTGAACTCGCCCCCGCCTCCTGGCCGGAGGCGCTCGCCCGGGCCGCCGAGGGGCTGCGCGGGGCGCGCACCGGGGTGCTCACCGGCGGCCGGGTCACGGTCGAGGACGCGTACGGCTACGGCAAGTTCGCCCGGACCGTGCTCGGCACCAACGACGTGGACTTCCGGGCCCGCGCGCACAGCGGCGAGGAGGCCGACTTCCTGGCCGCGGCGGTCGCCGGCCGGGGCGTCGACCTGGACGGCGAGGGGGTGGGCTACGCCGATCTGGAGGCCGCGCCGGCCGTCCTGCTGGCGGGCCTGGAGCCCGAGGAGGAGGCGCCGATCGTCTTCCTGCGGCTGCGCAAGGCCAACCGGGCCGCGGGCCTGCGGGTCTTCTCGGTCGCCGCGCACGCCTCCCGGGGCCTGGCCAAGCTGCGCGGTGCGCTGCTGCCGGCCGCGCCGGGCACCGAGGCGGAGTGGCTGGGCGCGCTGGCCGCTGACGAGGCGCTCGGCGACGACGCCGGCCGCGCCGCCGAACTGCTGCGCGCCCCCGGCGCCGTGATCCTGGCCGGCGAGCGGCTGGCCGCGGCACCGGGTGCGCTGACCGCCGCGCTGCGGCTCGCGCACGCGACCGGTGCCCGGATCGCCTGGGTCCCGCGCCGGGCGGGGGAGCGCGGCGCCGTCGAGGCGGGCGCCCTGCCGGGCCTGCTGCCCGGCGGCCGTCCGGTCTCCTCCCCGGCCGCCCGGGCCGAGGCCGCCGCCGCCTGGGGCGTGGCCGAACTGCCGGCCCGCCCGGGCCGGGACACCGACGGGATCCTGGCCGCCGCCGCGCACGGGGAGCTCGACGCCCTGCTGGTCGGCGGCGTCGACCCGGACGACCTGCCGGATCCGGCGCTGGCCGACGAGGCCCTGGCCGCCGTGCCGTTCGTGGTCTCGCTGGAGCTGCGTCCGTCCGCCGTGACCGCGCACGCCGACGTGGTGCTGCCGGTCGCCGCGGTCGCCGAGAAGGCCGGCACCTTCCTCGACTGGGAGGGCCGGGTGCGGCTGTTCGAGGCGGCGCTCAAGCCGGACCAGCAGATGGGCCGTCACCTGCACTCCGAGCTGCGGGTGCTGACCATGCTGGCCGACGCGCTGGGCCACCGGCTCGGCCTGCCGGACGTGCGGGCCGCCCGGAGCGAGCTGAACGCCTTCACCCCGTGGACCGGCGACCGCCCGGCCGACCCCGCCGCGCATCCCGCGCTGCTGCCCCGGCCGGCCACCGGCCAGGCGGTGCTGGCGGGTTGGCGCCTGCTGCTGGACAACGGCTCGCTCCAGCAGGGCGATCCGCACCTGGCCGGCACCCGGCACCCGGCGGTCGCCCGGATCTCCCCGGTCACCGCCGAGGAGATCGGTGCGAGCGGGTCCCCCGCGCTGCGGCTGACCGGTCCGGCCGGCTCGCTCGTCCTCCCGCTGGAGGTCACCAAGGACATGCCGGACCGCACGGTGTGGGTCCCGCTCAACTCCACCCCGGGCGGTGCGGTCCGCACCCTCGGGACCACCGTCGGCCACCTGGTCACCATCGCGGCCGAGGCCGCCGTTCCCGCCGAGGAGGAGCAGCAGTGACCCTCGCCGCGTACGAGACCCTCGGCTACTTCGGCCGCGACCCCTGGTGGCTGGTGCTGCTCAAGGCGGTCTTCTGCTTCGCCTTCCTGGTCGGCACCGTGCTGATCGCGATCGTCTGGGAGCGCAAGGTGGTGGCCTGGATGCAGTTGCGCATCGGGCCCAACCGGCACGGGCCGTGGGGCCTGCTGCAGTCGCTCGCGGACGGCGTGAAGCTGGCGCTCAAGGAGGACCTGGTCGTCAAGCACGCCGACAAGGCGGTCTACGTCCTCGCCCCGGTGGTCGCCGCGATCCCGGCCTTCATGGCCTTCGCGGTGATCCCGTTCGGCCCGCCCGGCAACGAGGTGTCGATCTTCGGCACCCGCACCCCGCTGCAGCTGACCGACCTGCCGATCGCCCTGCTGTACATCCTGGCGGTGGCCTCGGTCGGCATCTACGGGATCGTGCTGGCCGGCTGGGCGTCCGGGTCGACGTACCCGCTGCTCGGCGGGCTGCGCTCGGCGGCCCAGATGGTCAGCTACGAGATCGCGATGGGCCTGTCCTTCGCGGGGGTGTTCATCTACTCGGGCTCGATGTCGACCTCGGAGATCGTGGCCTCGCAGCAGCCGACCTGGTTCGCGGTGCTGCTGCCGGTCTCGTTCATCGTCTACATCATCGCGATGGTCGGGGAGACCAACCGGGCGCCGTTCGACCTCCCGGAGGCCGAGGGCGAGCTGGTCGGCGGCTTCAACACCGAGTACTCCTCGCTGAAGTTCGCGATGTTCATGCTGGCCGAGTACATCAACATGGTCACCGTGTCGGCGGTCGCCGCGACGCTCTTCCTGGGCGGCTGGCGGGCCCCGTGGCCGGTCTCCACCTTCTGGGAGGGCGCCAACCACGGCTGGTGGCCGATGCTCTGGATCACCCTGAAGATCCAGCTGCTGCTGTTCTTCTTCATCTGGCTGCGCGGCACCCTGCCCCGACTGCGCTACGACCAGTTCATGAAGCTCGGCTGGAAGGTGCTGATCCCGGTCTCGCTGGCCTGGCTGGTGATGGTGGCGAGCGTGCGGGCCCTGCGAAACGAGGGCTACGGCTTCGGCGAGGTGGTGCTGTACGTCGGTGCCCCGGTCGGCGGGCTGCTGCTGATCGGGCTGGTCCGGGACGTCTTCAGGGACAGGTCGCGGGAGCGCTCGGCGCTCGCGGAGGCCGGCCAGGAGGCCGCGTTCGACCCGATGGCCGGCGGCTATCCGGTACCGCCGCTGCCGGGCCAGGAGCTGCCGCCCGTGCCGCGCCGGCGCAGTCGGGCCCCGAAGCAACTGCAGGACGCCCTCAACGGGGCCGACCAATCCGAAGGGAGCTGACCGAGATGTCGTCCGACAAGACGGACAAGCCGTCGATTCTCGGCCCGGCCGCCGGCTTCGGCGTGACCTTCAAGGCCATGTTCAAGAAGCGGCTCACCGAGCAGTACCCGGAGCAGAAGAAGCCCACCGCTCCGCGCTTCCACGGCCGCCACCAGCTGAACCGGCACCCGGACGGCCTGGAGAAGTGCATCGGCTGCGAGCTGTGCGCGTGGGCCTGCCCGGCCGACGCGATCTACGTGGAGGGCGCCGACAACCGGGACGACGAGCGCTACTCGCCCGGTGAGCGGTACGGCGCGGTCTATCAGATCAACTACGCCCGCTGCATCCTGTGCGGGCTGTGCATCGAGGCCTGCCCGACCCGCGCGCTCACCATGACGAACGAGTACGAGCTGGCGGACTCCTCCCGCAAGGACCTGATCTTCACCAAGGAGCAGCTGCTGGTCGGCCTCTCCGAGGGGATGGTCGACAGCCCGCACTCGATCTTCCCGGGTGCCGACGAGGGCGCCTACTACCGCGGCGAGGTGACCCGGGCGGCTCCGGGCACCGTGCAGCAGGAGCGGACCGACCGGGAGAAGGAGGTGCAGCAGTGACGGCTCTCGACCTCGCCGCCACCGGGACGACCTCCATCGGGGAGGCCGTCCAGTTCTGGGTGCTCGCGGTGATCGCCGTCGGCGGTGCGCTCGGCATGCTGCTGCTGCGCAAGGCGGTGCACAGTGCGCTCTGCCTGGCCGTCACGATGCTGGCGCTGGCGGTCTGCTACATGGCCCAGGGCGCGGTGTTCCTGGGGGTGGTGCAGATCGTCGTCTACACCGGCGCGATCATGATGCTCTTCCTCTTCGTGGTCATGCTGGTCGGTGTCACCAGCGCGGATTCGCTCAAGGAGCAGTTGAAGGGCCAGCGGTTCGCCGCGGTCTTCTGCGGGCTGGGCTTCGGCGTGCTGCTGCTCGCCGGCATCGCCAACGCCAAGCTGGACACCTTCACCGGTCTCGCCGAGGCGAACGCGGGCGGCAACGTCCAGGGCCTGGCCCGGCTGATCTTCACCAAGTACGTGTGGGCCTTCGAGGTCACCGGTGCGCTGCTGATCACCGCGGCGATCGGCGCGATGGTGCTGACCCACCGGGAGCACGTGAAGGCCCCGAAGACCCAGCGCGAGCTGGCCGCCCAGCGGGTCAAGGACAACCTCCAGCTGCCGCCGCTGCCCGCCCCGGGCGTGTACGCGCGGCACAACGCGGTGGACATCCCCGCGCTGCTGCCGGACGGCACCGTCGCCGAGGACTCCGTCATGGAGACCCTGCGCGAGCGCGGCCAGATCCGCGACGTCAGCCAGGAGATGCTGCAGCGGATGGCCGAGCTGGAGAACTCCACCGCGGACTGGCTGGGGCGCCCGTCGTCCGAGCGCCCGCCGGTGGCGGGACCGCGCGAGGCCGGCCGCAAGGCCCTGGAGCCCGTACCCAACCACGAGGAAGGTGCGGAGTGAATCCGGTCAACTACCTCTATCTCTCCGCCCTGTTGTTCACCATCGGCGCCTCCGGGGTGCTGATCCGGCGCAACGCGATCGTGCTGTTCATGTGCGTGGAGCTGATGCTCAACGCCGCGAACCTGGCCCTGGTCACCTTCTCCCGGCTGCACGGCAACCTGGACGGCCAGATCATCGCGTTCTTCACCATGGTGGTCGCGGCGGCCGAGGTCGTGGTCGGCCTCGCCATCATCGTGTCCATCTTCCGGACCAGGCACTCCGCTTCGGTCGACGACAGCAACCTGATGAAGCTGTAGGCGGAGGACCTCCGGTGAACTCTCTCATTCCGCTGCTCGTGGCGGCCCCGCTGGCCGGCGCCGCCCTGCTGCTGCTCGGCGGGCGCCGGCTCGACCGGTTCGGCCACTGGCTGGCCACCGCGCTCGCGGCGCTCTCCTTCGGCTTCGGGCTCGCGCTGTTCGCGGACCTCCTGGGCCGCTCGGCCGACGACCGGACGATCACGCAGCACCTGTACAGCTGGATCCCGGTGAACGGCTTCCAGGCCGACGTCGCCTTCCGGCTGGACCAACTGTCCGTCACCTTCGTCCTGTTGATCAGCGGCGTCGGCACTCTGATCCACCTGTACTCGATGGGCTACATGGCGCACGACGAGCGCCGGCGCCGCTTCTTCGCGTACCTCAACCTGTTCCTGGCGGCCATGCTGCTGCTGGTGATCGCGGACAACTACCTGCTGCTGTACGTCGGTTGGGAGGGCGTGGGCCTCGCCTCGTACCTGCTGATCGGCTTCTGGCAGCACAAGCCGAGTGCCGCGACGGCCGCCAAGAAGGCGTTCATCGTCAACCGCGTCGGCGACCTGGGCCTGTCGATCGCGATCATGCTGATGTTCGTGGAGTTCGGCTCCTTCGCCTTCGGGCCGGTCCTCGGCTCGGCGGATCAGGCGAGCGAGGGCAAGCTGACCGCGATCGGCCTGATGCTGCTGCTGGCGGCCTGCGGCAAGTCCGCCCAGGTGCCGCTGCAGTCCTGGCTCGGGGACGCCATGGAGGGCCCGACCCCGGTGTCGGCGCTCATCCACGCCGCGACCATGGTGACCGCCGGCGTCTACCTGATCACCCGCTCCGGTGAGATCTTCAACCTGGCGCCGGACGCCCAGCTCGCGGTCGTCGTGGTCGGTACGGTCACCCTGCTCTTCGGTGCGATCGTCGGTTGTGCCAAGGACGACATCAAGAAGGCGCTGGCCGGCTCGACCATGTCGCAGATCGGCTACATGATCCTCGCGGCCGGCCTCGGCCCGATCGGCTACGCCTTCGCGATCATGCACCTGGTGACCCACGGCTTCTTCAAGGCCGGGCTCTTCCTCGGCGCCGGGTCGGTCATGCACGGCATGAACGACGAGGTGAACATGCGTCACTACGGCGGCCTGCGGAAGTACATGCCGGTCACCTTCGTCACCTTCGGCCTCGGCTACCTCGCCATCATCGGCTTCCCGGGACTGTCCGGCTTCTTCTCCAAGGACAAGATCATCGAGGCGGCCTTCGCCAAGGGCGGCACCGAGGGCTGGATCCTCGGCGCCTGCGCCCTGGTCGGTGCGGCCGTCACCGCGTTCTACATGACCCGGGTGATGATCATGACCTTCTTCGGCGAGAGGCGCTGGCAGCCGGACGCCGAGGGCAACGACCCGCACCCGCACGAGTCGCCCGCCAGCATGACGCTCCCGATGATCGTGCTGGCCTTCGGCTCGGTCTTCGCGGGCGGCCTGTTCGTCCTGGACGACTCCTTCGTGCGCTGGCTGGAGCCGGTCACCGGCTACGAGCACGGGCACTCGCCGCTCACGCCGATCACCGTCACCCTGATCACCACCGCCTGCGTGGCGGCCGGCGTCGCCGTCTCGTACCTGATGTACGGCCGCTCGTCCGTCCCGGTGGTGCCGCCGGTCGGCTCCCCGCTCACCCGGGCCGCCCGCCGCGACCTGCTGCAGGACGACGTCAACCACGCCGTCCTGGTCCGGCCCGGCTCGGCGCTCACCGCGGCGCTGGTCTACTTCGACAGCAAGGGGGTGGACGGCTTCGTCAACGGTCTGGCCGCCACCATCGGCGGGATCTCCGCCCGGCTGCGGCGCATCCAGAACGGCTACGTCCGGACGTACGCGCTCTCCATGTTCGGCGGCACGCTGGTGCTGGTCGCCACGACTCTCCTGATGAGGTCCGTCTGATGAGCAAGCCATCCGAGGAGGTGCGGCCATGAGCTACCTGCTGACCGCCACCTGCGCCGTCCCGGCGGCCGGCGCGGTGCTCACCGCCGCCCTGCCCGCCGGCTCCACCGAGGGCCGGCGGCGCACCACCAGGCTGGTCGCCCTGGCCGTCTCGGCGGCGACCCTGGCCCTGGCCGCCGTGGTCACCGCCCGCTTCGACACCGCCCCCGGCGCCGCGCAGTACCAGCTGGCCGAGTCCTACAGCTGGATCCGCTCCTTCGGGATCACCTTCTCGCTCGGGGTGGACGGCATCGGCGCGGTGCTGGCCCTGCTCACCGCCGTGCTGGTGCCGATCGTGATGCTGGCGTCCTGGCACGACGCCGAGCCGTCGGCCGCCGAGGGCACCTTCGAGAGCCGCCGGCGCACCCAGGGCTACTTCGCCCTGATCCTGGCGGTCGAGGCGATGGTGCTGGTCTCCTTCTACGCCACCGACGTCTTCGTCTTCTACGTGTTCTTCGAAGCCATGCTGATCCCGATGTACTTCCTCATCGGCGGCTTCGGGGACCGGGCGGGCGGCCCCGAGTCGGCGCGCCAGCGCTCGTACGCGGCCGTGAAGTTCCTGCTGTACAACCTGCTCGGCGGGCTGGTCATGCTGGCCGCGGTGATCGGCCTGTACGTCATCGCGCAGGAGCAGGGCTTCGGCACCTTCGACCTGCAGACCCTGACCACCGCGGTCCGCGACGGCAGGCTGCAGCTCAGCGACACCGCCGAGAACGCGCTCTTCCTGGGCTTCTTCTTCGCCTTCGCGGTGAAGGCCCCGCTCTGGCCGCTGCACACCTGGCTGCCGAACGCGATGAGCGAGTCCACCGCGGGCACCGCCGTCCTGATCACCGCCGTGGTCGACAAGGTCGGCACCTTCGCGATGCTCCGCTTCTGCCTCGGGCTCTTCCCGGACGCCTCCAAGACCTTCGCCCCGACGATCATGGTGCTCTCGGTGATCGGGATCCTCTACGGCGCGCTGGTGGCCGTCGGGCAGAAGGACATCAAGCGGCTGGTCGCGTACGCATCGATCTCGCACTTCGGCTTCATCATCATGGGCATCTTCGCGATGACCAGCCAGGGGCAGAGCGGCGCCACCCTCTACATGGTCAACCACGGCATCTCCACCGCCGCGTGGATGCTGGTCGCGGGCTTCCTGATCTCCCGTCGGGGCTCGCGCCTGATCGCCGACTACGGCGGCGTGCAGAAGGTCGCCCCGGTGCTCGCCGGCACCTTCCTGATCGGCGGCCTGGCCACCCTGTCACTGCCCGGACTCGCCCCGTTCGTCAGCGAGTTCCTCGTCCTGGTCGGCACCTTCACCCGCTACCCGGCGCTCGGCATCGTGGCCACCTTCGGCATCGTCCTCGCCGCGCTGTACGCGCTGCTGCTCTACCAGCGCACCATGACCGGCCCGGTCAAGGACGGCGTGCGGACCATGGAGGACCTCAAGGTCCGCGAACTCGCCGTGGTCGCACCGCTGGTGGCGCTGACGATCCTGCTCGGCGTCTACCCGAAGCCGCTCACCGACATCGTCAACCCGGCGGTGGACCGGACCCTCTCGCAGGTCCACCGCACCGACCCGGCGCCGGCCCACCCGGTCGCCGCCACCCCAGGAGGTGAGCGCGAGTGAGCACCACCGGATGGCTCGCCGCCGCGGGCGGCAACAGCGCCAGCATCCCGGCCCCGACCGTCGAGTACGGCAAGCTCGCCCCGATGCTGGTGGTGTTCGCCGCAGCCGTCGTCGGCATCCTGCTGGAGGCCTTCCTGCCCCGCCGGTTCCGGCACTGGGCGCAGGTGACGCTGTCGCTGCTCGCCCTCGGCGGGGCGTTCGCCGCCGTCGTGGTGCTCGCCGCCCAGGGCCACGGCTCCGACCCGGGCAAGGTCGACCTGCTGGCCATGGGCGCGGTCGCCCTCGACGGCCCGGCGCTCTTCCTGCAGGGCGTGATCCTGCTGGCCGCGATGGTCGCGGTACTCACCTACGCCGAGCGGCGGCTGGAGCCGAAGGCCGGCGGGCTGCCCGCCGACACCTTCGCCGCCCAGGCCGCCGCCACCCCCGGCGGCGAGCACGAGCGCGCCGCGATCCGGGCGGGCTTCACCACCACCGAGGTCTTCCCGCTCACCCTGTTCGCGGTCGGCGGCATGCTGCTCTTCCCCGCCGCCAACGACCTGCTGACCATGTTCGTGGCGCTGGAGGTCTTCTCCCTCCCGCTCTACCTGCTCTGCGCGCTGGCCCGGCGCCGCCGGCTGCTCTCCCAGGAGGCGGCGGTCAAGTACTTCCTGCTCGGCGCCTTCGCCTCGGCGTTCTTCCTCTTCGGCACCGCGCTGCTGTACGGCTACGCGGGCAGCGTCCGGCTCGGCGACATCGCGGACGCCATCTCCGGCCGCGCCCTGCCGACCCCGGCGCTGCTCTCCACCACCCAGAACGACGCCCTGCTGCTGGTCGGCCTGGCCATGCTCGCGGTCGGCCTGCTCTTCAAGGTCGGCGCGGTGCCGTTCCACTCCTGGACCCCGGACGTCTACCAGGGCGCCCCGACCCCGGTCACCGGCTTCATGGCGGCGGCCACCAAGGTCGCGGCGTTCGGCGCGGTGCTCCGGCTGTTCTACGTCGCCTTCCCCGGCCTGCGGCTCGACTGGCGGCCGGTGATGTGGGGCGTGGCGATCCTGACCATGGTGGTCGGCGCCGTCCTGGCCGTCACCCAGCAGGATGTGAAGCGGCTGCTCGCCTACTCGTCCATCGCGCACGCCGGCTTCATCCTGACCGGTGTCATCGCCACCAACCCGCAGGGCCTCGGCTCGGTGCTGTTCTACCTACTGGCGTACTCCTTCGCGACGCTCGGCGCCTTCGCCGTGGTCACCCTGGTGCGCGACTCCAAGGGCGAGGCGACCCACCTGTCCAGCTGGGCCGGCCTCGGCCGGCGCTCGCCCCTGGTCGCGGGGGTGTTCGCGCTGTTCCTGCTGGCCTTCGCGGGGATCCCGCTGACCTCCGGCTTCACCGGCAAGTTCGCGGTCTTCCAGGCGGCGGCGGCCGGCGGGGCGACCCCGCTGGTGATCGTCGGTGTGCTGAGCTCGGCGGTGGCCGCGTTCTTCTACGTCCGGGTCATCGTGCTGATGTTCTTCTCCGACCCGCAGCCCGGCGGCCCCAGCGTCGCCGTCCCGAGCGCCTTCACGGCCACCGCGATCGGCGTCGGGGTGCTGGTCACCCTGGGGCTGGGGCTGCTGCCGCAGTACTTCCTGGACCTCGCCTCGAAGGCTTCGATCTTCGTCCGCTGAGTTCCGCCGAGTTCCACCGGGCTCCGGCGAGGCCCGCCGAGCCTCGCCGGGCTCCGCCGAGTTCCGCCGGGCTCCGGCGAGGCCCGCCGGGGCCGCCGCCGTGCACCACCCGGGGCCGTCGGGCCCCTCGTACGTCCGGGTCGCGCCCTCGTCCGCGCGGCCCGGACGTGCCGTGTCCGGACCCGCCCCGACCTGCGGAGCAGGCCCGATCACGACCGGACCCGCACGCCCGTGCAGTGATCCACTCGTGACCGGATACCCTGCCTGTAAGGCCAGCGGCGGCGCACACGGACCAGACCGCCAGATCGACCAGGGCAGAGGAGTGGTCTTCGTGACCGTCGTGGGACCCTTTGGGCTCAGCGTGCAGGACCGCGATCTGACCCGCGACGTCCAGGCCGGGATGGACGCGGTCGAGGCGGCGCTGCTGGAGGCCGTCAAGAGCGACGTGCCGTTCATCACCGTCACGGCCAGCCACCTCATCGAGGCCGGCGGCAAGCGCTTCCGCCCGCTGCTGGTGATGCTCGCCGCCCAGTTCGGCGACCCCTACGCGCCCGGGGTCGTCCCCGCCGCCGTGGTCGTCGAGCTGACCCACCTCGCCACCCTCTACCACGACGACGTCATGGACGAGGCCCCCAAGCGCCGCGGCGCCCCCAGCGCCAACTCCCGCTGGGACAACTCGGTCGCCATCCTCACCGGCGACTTCCTCTTCTCCCGCGCCTCCCAGGTGCTCTCCGACCTGGGCCCGGACGCCGTCCGCCTCCAGGCCGACGCCTTCGAGCGGCTGGTCACCGGCCAGATCCTGGAGACCGCGGGCCCCGGCGCCGACGACGACCCGCTGCGCCACTACCTCGACGTGATCGCCGGCAAGACCGGCTCGCTGATCGCCGTCTCCGGCCGCCTCGGTGCCCAGATGGCCGGCGCCGAGCAGTGGATCGTCGACATCCTCACCGAGTACGGCGAGCGCATGGGCACCGCCTTCCAGCTCGCCGACGACGTGCTGGACATCGCCAGCGACAGCCACGAGTCCGGCAAGACCCCCGGCACCGACCTGCGCGAGGGCGTCCCCACCCTGCCGATCCTGCTGCTCCAGCAGATGCCGGCGGACGAGGCCGACCCGGCCGACCTGCGGCTGCGCGAACTGCTCACCCTCGACCTGGCCGACGACGAGCTGCACGCCGAGGCGCTGCGCCTGCTGCGCCGCCACCCGGCGCTGGAGCACGCCCGCCGGGAGACCCTGCGGCACGCCGAGGAGGCCCGCGCCCTGCTGGAGCCGCTGCCGGACTGCCCGGCCAAGGCGGCCCTCCAGGGGCTCTGCGACGCGGTCGCCATCCGCACCATGTGAGGCAGGCGGGAATCCCCGCCCCGGCCGTCCGGCGATAGGGAAGACTGGCACCCGTCAGCCCGTCTCTGCCGGAAGGCCGCCATGCTTCGCGTCGTCATCGCCGAGGACTCCGTACTCCTGCGGGAGGGTCTGACCAGACTCCTCACCGACCGCGGCCTGGAGGTCGTCGCGGGTGTCGGCGACGGCGAGGCCCTGCTGAAGACCGTCCACGAGCTGGCGGCGGCCGGCACGCTCCCGGACGTGGTGGTCGCCGACGTCCGGATGCCCCCCACCCACACCGACGAGGGCGTCCGGGCCTGCGTCACCCTGCGCGGCCTGTACCCCGGACTGGGCGTCCTGGTGCTGTCGCAGTACGTGGAGGAGCGCTACGCCTCCGAGCTGCTGGCCGGCTCCACCCGGGGTGTGGGCTACCTGCTGAAGGACCGGGTCGCCGAGGTGCGCGAGTTCGTGGACGCGGTGGTCCGGGTGGCCGGCGGGGGCACCGCACTGGACCCCGAGGTGGTGCAGCAGCTGCTGAGCCGCAGCCGCAAGGGCGACGTCCTGGCGGGGCTGACCCCGCGCGAGCGCGAGGTGCTCGGGCTGATGGCCGAGGGCCGGACCAACACCGCGATCGCCAAGCAGCTGGTCGTCTCGGACGGCGCGGTGGAGAAGCACGTCAGCAACATCTTCCTCAAGCTGGGCCTGGCCCAGAGCCCCGAGGACCACCGCCGGGTGCTGGCGGTTCTCACCTATTTGGACTCGTAGCCCCGGGACGCTCCGGGCCGCCGCGGAGCCGGCCCGGAGCCCGTGCACAGGCGCCGCGGAGTCCGGGTACAGGCCCGCTCGACGGCCGCCGGAGCGGGCCGGCCGGTATGGCCGGATTGGCGGACGTTGTTGCACTTGGTGTGCGGCGATCACCGGCCGCGGCATGCGGGAGTTCCGTCCGCGACCTACCCCGCGCGCATAGGATGCGAGAGGTGCACCAGGCGGACGGGGCACACGGCTCACGCCCGCGGCTGGTGCCCACGAGGAGGTCCGCGGCAGTGACCAGTCAGGTCGATCAGTCAGAGGCAGTGGACGGCCCGGGCGAGGGCAACGGTCGCAGTGGCCCGCCCGCCCCGGGAGGCCCGCAGCCGAGGCGTGCCAAGCCGATCCGCAGGCTGGACCGGGTGATCATCCGGTTCGCCGGGGACTCCGGCGACGGGATGCAGCTCACCGGTGACCGCTTCACCTCGGAGACCGCGTCCTTCGGCAACGACCTCTCCACGCTGCCCAACTTCCCCGCCGAGATCCGGGCCCCCGCCGGCACCCTGCCCGGTGTCTCCTCCTTCCAGCTGCACTTCGCCGACCACGACATCCTCACCCCCGGTGACGCGCCGAACGTCCTGGTCGCGATGAACCCGGCGGCCCTCAAGGCCAATCTCCCGGACCTGCCGCGCGGCGCGGAGATCATCGTCAACACCGACGAGTTCACCAAGCGCGCGCTGGCCAAGGTCGGCTACGGCGCCGACCCGCTTGGGGACGGCTCGCTGGAGGCGTACCACCTGCACAAGGTGCCGCTCACCACGCTCACCCTGGAGGCGCTCAAGGACAGCGGCCTGGCCCGCAAGGACGCCGAGCGGGCGAAGAACATGTTCGCGCTGGGCCTGCTGTCCTGGATGTACCACCGGCCCACCCGCGGCACCGAGACCTTCCTGCGCAGCAAGTTCGCCAAGAAGCCGCAGATCGCCGAGGCCAACGTGGCCGCCTTCCGGGCCGGCTGGAACTTCGGCGAGACCACCGAGTCGTTCGCGGTCTCCTACGAGGTGCCGCCCGCCCGGCTCCCGGTCGGCCGCTACCGCAACATCTCCGGCAACCTGGCACTCTCCTACGGCCTGATCGCCGCCGCCGAACGCTCCGGACTGCCGCTCTACCTGGGCTCGTACCCGATCACCCCGGCCTCGGACATCCTGCACGAGCTGTCCAAGCACAAGAACTTCGGCGTCCGCACGTTCCAGGCCGAGGACGAGATCGCCGGCATCGGCGCCGCCCTCGGTGCGGCCTTCGGCGGGGCGCTGGGTGTCACCACCACCTCCGGGCCCGGCGTGGCGCTGAAGAGCGAGACGATCGGCCTGGCCGTCTCGCTCGAACTGCCGCTGCTGGTCGTCGACATCCAGCGCGGCGGGCCCTCCACCGGTCTGCCGACCAAGACCGAGCAGGCGGACCTGCTGCAGGCGATGTTCGGCCGCAACGGCGAGGCGCCGGTGCCGATCGTCGCCCCCGCCACCCCCGCCGAGTGCTTCGACGCGGCCCTGGAGGCGGCCCGGATCGCGGTGACCTACCGCACCCCGGTCTTCCTGCTCTCCGACGGCTACCTGGCCAACGGCTCGGAGCCCTGGCGCATCCCCGAGGTCGACGAACTCCCGCTGATCGCACCGGACTTCGCCACCGGCCCGAACGGCGAGGACGGCTCCTTCCGGCCCTACCAGCGCGACCCGAAGACCCTCGCCCGCCCGTGGGCCGTGCCCGGCACCCCCGGCCTGGAGCACCGGATCGGCGGCATCGAGAAGCAGGACGGCACCGGGAACATCTCCTACGACCCGGCCAACCACGACTTCATGGTCCGCACCCGCCAGGCCAAGGTGGACGGCATCGCCGTCCCGGACCTGGAGGTCGACGACCCCGACGGCGGGGCACGGCTGCTGGCCCTCGGCTGGGGCTCCACGTACGGGCCGATCACGGCCGCGGTGCGCCGGGTGCGCGCCGACGGCGGCAAGGTCGCCCAGGCGCACCTGCGCAACCTCAACCCCTTCCCCGCCAACCTCGGTGCAGTGCTGAAGGGTTACGACAAGGTCATCGTCCCCGAGATGAACCTCGGGCAGTTGGCGCTGCTGCTGCGCGCCAGGTACCTGGTGGACGCGCAGTCCTACAACCAGGTGCGCGGACTGCCCTTCAAGGCGGCCCAGTTGGCGGACGTGCTGTGGGCGGCGCTCGGCAACCTGGAGGAGAAGTGATGGAGAGTCTTCGACTGGTGCCCAAGGCGGAGGCCGTGCAGAGCGCCAAGGACTTCAAGACCGACCAGGAGGTGCGCTGGTGCCCCGGGTGCGGGGACTACGCGATCCTGGCCGCGGTCCAGGCGTTCATGCCCGAGCTGGGGATCCGGCGGGAGAACACCGTCTTCGTCTCCGGCATCGGCTGTTCCTCGCGCTTCCCGTACTACATGAACACCTACGGCGTGCACTCGATCCACGGACGGGCGCCGGCCATCGCCACCGGGCTGGCCTCCTCGCGCCAGGACCTCTCGGTGTGGGTGGTGACCGGCGACGGCGACGCCCTGTCGATCGGCGGCAACCACCTGATCCACGCCCTGCGGCGCAATGTGAACCTGAAGATCCTGCTGTTCAACAACCGCATCTACGGACTCACCAAGGGCCAGTACTCGCCGACCAGCGAGCTCGGCAAGATCACCAAGTCCACCCCGATGGGTTCGCTGGACGCCCCGTTCAACCCGCTGTCGCTGGCGATCGGGGCGGAGGCCACCTTCGTCGCCCGCACCATCGACTCCGACCGCCAGCACCTGCAGTCCGTGCTGCGGGCGGCGGCCGAGCACCGCGGCACGGCCCTGGTGGAGATCTACCAGAACTGCAACATCTTCAACGACGGTGCCTTCGAACTCCTGAAGGAGCCCGGCACCCGCGACGAGGCGCTGATCCGCCTGGTGCACGGCGAGCCGATCCGCTTCGGCGCCGACGGCTCCCAGGGCGTCTTCCGCTCCGCGGGCACCGGTGAGCTGTACACCGCCGCGGTGACCCCGGGGAACGAGGCGGACGTCCTGCTGCACGACGCGCACGCGGCCGGACCGGCCGCCGCCTTCGCGCTCTCCCGGATCGCCGACGCCGACACCCTGCACCACACCCCGATCGGCGTGCTGCGCAGCGTCGAGCGGCCGGTGTACGACGAGTTGATGGCCGCCCAGCTGGAGACCGCCGCCGAGCGCAGCGGCCCCGGCGACCTGGCGGCGCTGCTGGCCGGCGGCGACACCTGGACGGTGGAGTAGCCCGCGCGCAGGGGTGTCCCCGGCCGGGGGGGGCGGGGAAACCCCGGTGTGGTCCGCGGTGGCC
>NZ_JBSGXP010000005.1:42633-74709 GCF_053610105.1 Kitasatospora sp. NPDC054939
GGGGCGGCGGGGGGGGGGGGGCGGGCGGGCCCACCCCCGTGGCGGTTGGCGCCCCCGCGGCCCGGGGGGCCCCCGCCCGCCGGCGCCGGGCCCCACCCCTGTGTCGTCCGCGGTGCCCCGGTCAGTGGCCGGCGGCCCACTCGACCAGCTGGACGACGATCCCGTTCGGGTCGGTGACCTGGAACAGCTTCTCGCCCCAGGGCTCCTCGCGCAGCGGCATGGTGATCTCCACGCCCGCGCCGCGCAGCCGGGCCTCCTCGGCGGCGACGTCCGCGACGGTGAAGGCCAGGATCAGCCCGGACGCCCGCTGGTGGCGGAAGTCCTCAGGCAGGACGTCGAGTCCGAGCCGGAGGAAGATCACGTTCAGCCCGGCGTCCTCCCGACCGAGCGAGGCGAACCCGTCCGCGGCCATCTGCTCGGTGAACCCGAAGTGCTGCTGCAGGAAGTCGGAGGAGGCGGTGACGTCCTCGACGGTGAGCGAAACGGCGGTGGCGGTGATCTGCATGCGGTGGTGGCCTCTCCTCGGCGATTACTCCGTACGACGTACAGTGTACACAGTACGGAGTGGTGCGCCAGAGCGGTTTCCGGCCGATCCGGCGAAAGGTTCCGGCCAGCGGCGCCACCCCGGTCATCGGCGCCGCCACCCGTCGAAGCTGCCGCCTGCCCCCGGCCGCCCCCGGCGGCCCCGATCAGGCGCCCTCGATCGCCCGGCGGCGGGTGTAGGCGACGGTCAGCACCGCGACCAGCGGGCCCCAGGCGAGCATCGGCGCGTAGCAGGCCAGCATCACCAGGCGGGCCCCGCCCTGCGGGAACTCGGGGTGGCCCAGCGGGCCGTTCGGCGCGAGGGTGAGGGCGGCGCAGAGCCCGGTGACCGCGAAGGCGCCGAGCGAGGCGGGCGCGATCACCGCGGCCGGCGGCACGCGCCGTCCGCCCACCCGGGGCAGCCGGTGCGGCAGGCGCTCGCCCCACGGCCGGACCAGTGCGAGGGTCAGCAGCGAGGCGGCCTGCGAGGCCGCCGACAGCACCAGCACGTAGCCCAGGAGTTCGGTGCCGCGGTACATCGTGGCGAGCTCGCCGGTGAAGCCGACGTCGACACCGAGGCCGAGCGCGAGCCGCCAGGCGCAGGACGGGACGGTGCACAGAACGGTCGCCCAGGCGGCCAGGACGGCCCAGCGGGGGGCGGTGGTGGGCAACGGGTCCTCCGGGGGTGTGCGACGGTGCCGACGGCTCGACGATCCCGCGTCCGGAGGGCCGCCCGCCTCGTCCGCGGCGGCGGACCGCCTCCCCCGGCCGGGGGAGCTCACGCGGCGCGGTGCCGCCGGTGGTAGGAGACGGTGACGGCCGCGAGCAGCAGCCGCCACAGGCCGGACGGCAGGGCGAGCAGGGTGACGGCACGGGCGGCCCGGACCGCCCGGCGCGGCGGCGGCGGGAGCCGGGGCACCGTCACGTCGAGGGGCCGCGGCGGGAGGTGGAGTGTCGTCATGCCCGCCGGCCTGCCGCCGGGCCCCGGGGGGCGGCGGCAGGCCCGGGGGGGGGGCCCCGGCGCACCCCCGCGGGGGGGGGGGGATCCCTGCCCGGGGCGCCCCGGGGTGGGCTACAGCGCGAACCGGTGCCGGGGAACGCGTTCGACGGTGTCGCGGCACTCCGGGCCGAGCCGGAGCATCCGCGACTCGGGGTCGTGCAGCGGGCGGTGGCAGCGCCGGCAGGTGACCCGGGCGCGCAGCGGCTCCGGCTCCGGCGGGGTGCCGGGCAGCGGGGTCGGTCGGGGTTCGCGGGCGGGGCCGGTCATGCCGTGACGGTACCGGGTGCGGCCCGTACCGGGGCCGGGGTCGGCGTGAAAGGATCGGCCCCATGGCCACCGACCGCAGCAGCGCAGGAGATCCGGCGCAGACCCTCGCCCTCCTCTGGGGCGTGACGGCGGCCGGGAAGCCGGGCCGCCGCGGCCCCAAGCAGGCCCGCTCGGCCGCGGAGATCGCCGGGGCGGCGATCGCGCTCGCCGACGCCGAGGGCGCGGAGGCCGTCACCATCCGGCGCACCGCCCAGGAACTGGGGCTCTCCCCGATGTCGCTGTACACCTACGTGCCGGGCAAGGCCGAACTGCTCGACCTGATGCTGGACACCGTGTACGCCTCGATGCCGCGCCGCACCCCGGCCGACCCGGGCTGGCGGGCGCGCGCCGCCGCGGTGGCCGACGACAACCGGGAGCTGTACCGCGCCCATCCCTGGGTCGCCCGGGTCTCCACCAGCCGTCCGCCGCTGGGGCCGGGGCTGATGGCCAAGTACGAGTACGAGCTGCGCGCCCTGGAGGGCACCGGCCTGCCGGACGTCGAGCTGGACGCGGCGCTGACCCACCTGCTGGGCTTCGTGCAGACCTGCGCCCGGATGGCGGACGACGAGCGGGCCGCCCGGCAGGACAGCGCGATGAGCGACGCGCAGTGGTGGGCCGCGAACGAGGAACTGCTCGCCCGGGTCTTCGACGCGGAGCGGTACCCGACCGCCGCCCGGGTCGGTTCGGCGGCCGGCGAGGCGTACGGCGGTGCGTACAGCCCGGACCACGCCTATGCGTTCGGCCTGCCGCGGATCCTGGACGGCCTGGCGGCGCTGGTCGCGGAGCGCGCGACCGGGGCCTGACCCGGCCTGCCGCGTCTCCCTCCTAGCGGGCGTCCTGGCGCGCCCGCTCCCCGTCGTACGCCTCGCGGGCCGCGAGCACGGACGGCACCCGCCGCTCCGTCCAGTGGGCGAGCGCGGCGACGAGCCCGGCGGCCTCCCGGCCGAGGTCGGTCAGGCTGTAGTCGACCCTGGGCGGGATGACCGGGTGGGCCTCGCGCAGGACGAAGCCGTCGCGTTCGAGGGTCTGCAGGGTCTGGGCGAGCATCTTCTCGCTGACCCCCGCCACCCGGCGGCGCAGCTCGCTGAAGCGGTAGCCGCGCTCGCTGAGCGCCATCAGCACCAGGACGCCCCAGCGGCTGGTGACGTGCTCCAGCACGCCCCGGGACGGGCACATCCGGTCGAGGACGTCGGCCGGCGGGAACGGGGCGAGCGGGCCGGCCGCCGCGGGCGCCGGGGCCTGGGTCGAGGACTGGGTCATTACCTCCATATCAGTACCGTACTTCAAAGTGGGTACTTTCGGAAGGAAAGTGCCGTCCCTAGGGTGAGTGTCGAAGCCAACGAGCACCACCCACCCGAGGAGCAGCACATGTACGTCGTCACCGCCGCCACCGGACAGCTCGGCCGCCTGGTCGTCGAGGGCCTGCTGGCGCAGGTCCCCGCGAGCGAGGTCGCGGTCGCCGTCCGCTCCGCCGAGAAGGCCGCCGACCTGGCCGCGCGCGGGGTGACCGTCCGGGTGGTCGACTACAACCGGCCGGAGACGCTGGCGGACGCCTTCGGCCCCGGCGACCGGGTGCTGCTCATCTCGGGCAACGAGATGGGCCGCCGGGTCGCCCAGCACACCGCCGTGGTCGAGGCCGCGCGCGCCGCCGGAGTCGCGCTGCTCGCCTACACCAGCGCCCCCGGGGCGGCCACCTTCCGCCTGGCCGACGAGCACCGGGCCACCGAGGCGGCGATCCGCGCGGCCGGGATCCCCTTCGCCCTGCTGCGCAACGGCTGGTACACCGAGAACTACCTGGGCGACGCGGCCGGCACGGTGTCCCGCGGCGCGGTGGTCGCCAGCGCGGGCGAGGCCGGCCGGGTGGCCAGCGCGGCGCGCCGGGACTACGCCGACGCGGCCGTGGCGGTGCTGCTCGGCGAGGGCCACGAGAACCGGGTGTACGAGCTCAGCGGTGACGCCGCCTGGAGCTTCGCCGAGCTGGCCGCCGTCCTCGCCGAGGTCTCCGGCAGGCCGGTGCAGCACCGGGTGGTGACCCCGGCCGAGCACCTGGCGGTGCTGGTCGGCGCGGGCCTGCCGGAGGGCTTCGCCGAGATCCTGGTGGACGTGGACGCGGGCATCGCCCGCGGCGAGCTGGCTGGCACCCCGGGCGACCTGGCCCGGCTGATCGGCCGCCCGACCGTGCCGCTGGCGGAGAGCGTGCGGGCCGCGCTGGGCGCCTGAGCCCCGGCGCCGAGCCCCGGCGCCGAGCCCCGGCGCCGAGCCCCGGCCCCGGGTCTCTGTTCGGAGCTCCTGCCGAGCCCTCCCGCCGGGCCTGTCATGACCAAAATGCGGATACGGAGATGACAGGGCGCCCCTCCGCCCGCTACCGTCGGCTCGACACACGTGCGCGCGGAGGGCAGGCCCGTCATGCCAGACACAACCCAGCGGGAGGCCGGTCGGGGTCTCTGGTACGGCGTCGCGGCGTACGGCATCTGGGGCCTGTTCCCGCTGTTCTGGCCGCTGCTGGAGCCCGGGGCGGCCGACGACATCCTGGCCAACCGGATGGTCTGGTCGCTGGTCGCGGTGCTCCTGCTGCTGATCGTCCAGCGGCACTGGGCCTGGATACGCCCGCTGCTGGCCCAGCCCCGCCGGCTCGCCATGTCGGCCGCGGGCGCCGCGGTCATCTCGGTCAACTGGGGCGTCTACATCTGGGGCGTCAACGCCGGCCACGTCGTCGAGACCAGCCTCGGCTACTTCATCAACCCGCTGGTCACCATCGCTTTCGGCGTCCTCGTGCTGAAGGAACGGCTGCGTACCGCGCAGTGGGCCGCGGTCGGCGTCGGCGGCGCGGCGGTGGCCGTCCTCACCGTCGGGTACGGGCGGCTGCCCTGGATCGCGCTGACCCTGGCGCTGACCTTCGCCACCTACGGCCTGCTGAAGAAGAAGGTCGGGCTGAGCGGGCTGGAGAGCCTGGCGCTGGAGAGCGCCTTCATGTTCCCGTTCGCGCTGGGCTACCTGGTGTATCTGGAGTTCTCGGGCCGGGGCACCTTCGGCCACACGGTGGCCGGCTCCTTCGGCTGGGGGCACTCGGGGCTGCTGGTGCTCAGCGGGGTGATCACCGCGATCCCGCTGCTGTTCTTCGGCGCGGCGGCGGTCCGCGTCCCGCTGACCGTGCTCGGGCTGCTGCAGTACCTGGCGCCGGTGTTCCAGTTCCTGATCGGGATCGCGGTCTTCCACGAGTCGATGCCGCCGGCCCGCTGGGCCGGGTTCGCCCTGGTCTGGGCGGCCCTGGCGGTGCTCACCTGGGACGCGCTGCGCAGGGTCAGGGCGGACCGGGTCGAGCGGGCGGCCGTGGCGGCCGCAGCGGCCCCGGTCCCCGCCCCGGCGGCCGGCCGCTGACCCCGGCCGGGTCGGGCCAGGGTGGGGCGGGTCGGGGCGGGGCGGGGCGGGCCGACCCGTGGGCCGGCCCGGCCGTCCGGGCTACGCCGTGATGTCCCGGCCGGTGAACCGCGACCAGGCCGCCGAGCCGAACACCGCCACGTAGGCGCCCTGCAGCCCGAGGTTCTTCAGCACGCCGTCCCAGTACATCGGCTCCCGCAGCAGGTCCCCGAAGCTCAGCCAGTGGTGGGTGAACAGGTAGGGCTGGATCGCGTGCAGCTGCGGGAAGCTGTCCAGGATCTGCACGGTGATCACCAGGCCGACCGTGGCCGCCATCGCCGCGATGCCGCTGCCGGTGAGCGTGGAGACGAACAGCCCGATCGCCACCAGCCCGGACAGCGAGGCCGCCACCACCAGGGCCACCAGCACCGCCCGCAGCAGCGCCTCGCCGAAGCCGATGGTGTCGCCGGAGATCAGCGTCACCTCGCCCAGCGGGAACAGCGCCGCACCGGTGGCCAGCGCCGCCGCCGCCACGGTCGCCGTCGCCGCCGCGCAGAACACCAGGCCGGCGGTGAACTTGGCGGCCAGCAGCCGGGTGCGCCCGGCCGGGGCGACCAGCAGGTAGCGCAGCGTGCCGCCCGCCGACTCGCCGGCGACCGAGTCCCCGGCGACCACGCCGACCGTCATCGGCAGGAAGACCGGCAGCGCCACGGCGAGCGCGGTGAACACCAGGAACAGGCCGTTCTGGGTCACCTGCGCGATGAAGGCCGGGCCCCCGCCGCCGCCCTGCCCGTCCGTCTCGATCCTGATGACCGTGCCGATCAGCACCGGCAGCACCGCGAGGATGGCCAGCAGCACGATCGTCCGCATCCGGCGGAAGGTCAGCACCAGTTCGCTGCGGAACAGCGCGAGGAAGCCCGCCGCCGTCTGCGGCCGGCGGCCCGCCCGGGCCGGAGCCGTCGGCGACGGTCCAGCCGTGGCCGGAGCGGCCGGTGACAGTTCAGCCCGCGACATCGAAGCCCTCCCCGGTCAGCGCCACGAAGGCGTCCTCCAACGTGCCCCGCTCGACGCCGAAGCCGCGGATCCGAACCCCGGCCGCAACCAGCGCCGCGCACAGCTCGGGCAGTGCGTCCTCGCCGAGCGCGCCGGCCTCGCCGTCCACCCGCTCCTCACCCACCGCCAGCCCGGTCACCCCGCGCCCGGCCAGCACGGCGGCCGCCGTCGCGGCGTCCGGGGTGCGCACCACCAGCCGGCCCTGGGCCCGGGCGGCCAGCTCGGCGACGGTGCCCTGGACGAGCAGCCGGCCGCGCGACATCACCGCCGCATGGGTGCAGACCTGCTCGATCTCGTCCAGCAGGTGCGAGGAGAGGAACACCGTGGTGCCCTCCGCCGCAACCTCCCGGACCAGCGCCCGGATCTCCCGCATGCCCTGCGGGTCGAGGCCGTTGGTCGGCTCGTCCAGCACCAGCAGCTCGCGCGGCTGCAGGAGGGCCGAGGCCAGGCCGAGCCGCTGCTTCATACCGAGCGAGTAGGCGCGCGCCTTCTTCCCCGCGGCGGCCGTCAGCCCGACCCGGTCCAGGGCCTCGGCGACCCGCTGCGGGCGGGTGCGCGGGTCCGCGGTGGGGTCGGCCGCGTCGAAGCGGGCCAGGTTGTCGCGGCCGGAGAGGAACCCGTACAGCGCCGGGCCCTCGATCAGGGCGCCGACCCGGGGCAGCACGGTGGCGACCGACTGCGGCATCGGCTCGCCGAGCACCGAGGCCGATCCGGAGGTGGGCGCGATCAGGCCCATCAGCATCCGGATGGTGGTGGTCTTGCCGGAGCCGTTCGGGCCGAGGAAGCCGAAGACGCTGCCCCGGGGCACGGCGAGGTCAAGGCCGTCGACGGCGAGCTGGCCGCCGCGGAACCGCTTGGTCAGCCCCCTGGTGCGGATCACGGTGTCGGACGGGTCCCCGCCCTCCGGGGCGGGGCGGGGGTCGGCGGAAACGGCCACGGGGGCCGGGCGCACCTCGGTGCCCCGGCCCCCGGCCGGCTCCGCGCGGTGCTCCGTCGCCGGAGTCCGCGTCACGGGAGCCTGTGCCACTGCTACTTCACCCCGGCCGCACTCTGCAGCACCGGCAGCGTCACCGCACCGGCGAACACCCGGCCGTCGTCGGTGACCAGCGCGTTCAGCACCTTGGTGCTGATCAGCGTGCCGCCGTCGACCGGCTTGCCCAGGGACTTCACCAGCGACTGCACGCTCTGGCCCTGCGGGCCCCCGCCGCCGTGCCCGCCGCGCCGGCCGCCCTCCTTCGGCGCCTCGACCTCCCCGCTCGGCAGCCGGGTGCTCAGCACGCTCGTCCAGCCCTCGCCGACCACGTTCGTCCCGTCGGGCCGGGCCTGCTGCTCCGCCCCGGCGGCCGGTGCCCCGGACGGCCGGTGCTCGGTCACCTCGGCGCCCTTGGGGGCGGTGAACTCGAAGGTCTTCGCGGCCGGCTTGGCGAAGGAGACCTCGGAGAAGTGGACGTCCAGCACCTTCGAGCCGTCGGTGCCGGTCACCAGCACCGCCAGCGGCACGCCGTTGTCGGCGGCCACCGAGATCCGCACCTCGCCGATGGTCGAGCCCGCCTGCTTCGGCTTGACGCTCAGCCGGTACGCCTTCTGGCCGGCCACGTTCGCCGTGCCGTCCACGGTGACCGCGGTGGTGTCCGCGGCGGCGGTCAGGAAGAGGCGGGCCGCCTCCTGCGGCGTGGTCGGCACGCCGGTCAGCGCAGGCGCGGCCCCGGCCCGCCCGGGCCCGTCCTTCGGGGCCGTCAGGTGGACGGCCTGGTTGGTGGCGCTGTCCCACGCCCACACCTGGTCGCCGTTGTGCACCACGGTGTACTCGGCGAGCTCCTCGATCAGCCCGATCCGCTGGCGGTCCGGGCCGTCCACCGCGACCCGCAGGGTGTGCTCGCCGCCGAGCAGCCCGGCCAGCTTGGCCTCCGGCGCGGCCGCGGACTTCCCGCCGTCGCCCGGGCCCCCGCCCGGCACACCCGCACCCGCCGCCGCGAACAGCTGGCTCGGCACGCCCAGGTCGGCCGAGACCCGGACCGTGCCGGAGAGCGTCTGCGCCTGCGAACCGAGCGCCTTCGCCACCACCTGCTCCGCCGTCAGCGCCGGCAGGTTCGGCGGCGTGTCGTCGGCCAGGGCCGGGCCCAGCCCGAACCCGGCGGCCACCATGCCCGCCACCACCAGCGGCACCGCCACCCGTACCGCCGTCCGGCGCCGCCGGCGGTACGGCGCGCCGCCCGGGTACTCCTCCGCCGCCCTGTCGTCCGTCATCCCGTCCATCCCCTCCGTAGCCGTGCCCGATCGTCCGTGCTGCGTGCTCCTGCCCTCCCATTGAAAGCCGTCCGGCCCCGCCGGGCATCGCCCTGCAGGGCCAGATCGGGGTCGGACTCGCGGCGCACCCGACCCTGAGACCTCCTCAGGGTCGGGTACTCCGGACGGTGGAGAGCTGACGTAGGGTCGCGCCATGGACGCTACCGACCGCCCGGCCGCCGCCGGCACCCCCACCGCCAACGCGATGCGCCGCGCCCTGCGCCGTGCCCGGGACGGGGTGGCGCTCGACGTCGGCGAGGCGGCGGTCCTGCTCCGGGCGAGAGGCGACGACCTGGCGGACCTGTGTACGAGCGCCGCCCGGGTGCGCGACGCGGGCCTCGAAGCGGCCGGCCGGCCGGGCGTCATCACCTACTCCCGGAGCGTCTTCATCCCGCTCACCCGGCTCTGCCGGGACCGCTGCCACTACTGCACCTTCGCCACCGTGCCGGGCCGGCTCCGCCGCGACGGCCACGGGATGTTCATGTCGCCGGACGAGGTGCTGGAGGTCGCCCGGCGCGGCGCCGCCATGGGCTGCAAGGAGGCGCTGATCACCCTCGGCGACAAGCCCGAGGACCGCTGGCCGGAGGCCCGCGAGTGGCTGGACGCGCACGGCTACGACGACACGATCGCCTACGTCCGGGCGATGTCCGTCCGGATCCTGGAGGAGACCGGGCTGCTGCCGCACCTGAACCCCGGGGTGCTGAGCTGGACGGACTTCCAGCGGCTCAAGCCGGTCTCCGCCTCGATGGGCATGATGCTGGAGACCACCGCGACCCGGCTGTGGAGCGAGCCCGGCGGCCCGCACCACGGCTCGCCCGACAAGGAGCCGGCCGTCCGGCTGCGCGTCCTGGAGGACGCCGGACGCAGCTCCGTGCCGTTCACCAGCGGCCTGCTGATCGGCATCGGCGAGACGTACGAGGAGCGCGCCGAGTCGCTGTTCGCGCTGCGCCGGGTCTCCCGCGCCTACCACGGCATCCAGGAGCTGATCCTGCAGAACTTCCGGGCCAAGCCGGACACCGCGATGCGTGGCATGCCCGACGCTGAGCTCGACGAACTGGTCGCCACGGTCGCGGTGGCCCGCCACCTGCTCGGCCCGACCGCCTGCCTGCAGGCCCCGCCCAACCTGGTGGACGGCGAGTACGCGCGGCTGATCGGCGCCGGCATCGACGACTGGGGCGGTGTCTCCCCGCTGACGCCCGACCACGTCAACCCCGAGCGCCCCTGGCCGCAGATCGACCGGCTCGCCGAGCAGTCCGCGGCCGCCGGCTTCGCCCTGCGCGAGCGCCTCGCCGTCTACCCCGAGTACGTGTTGCGCGGTGAGCCCTGGCTGGACCCGCGGGTGCTGCCGCACGTCCGCGCGCTGGCCGACCCGGAGACCGGCCTGGCCCGTCCGGACGCGGTGGTCACCGGCCGCCCCTGGCAGGAGCCCGAGGACCTGCCCGCCTCCTACGGGCGCACCGACCTGCACGCCACCATCGACACCGACGGCCGCACCGGCGACCGCCGGGCCGACTTCGAGGACGTGTACGGCGACTGGGAGGTGCTGCGCGAGCAGGTGCGCACCGGCTCGGCCCCGGAGCGGCTGACCGGCGACGTCCGGGAGGCGCTCGCGGTGGCCGCCGACGACCCGACCCGGCTGACGGACGAGCAGGCGCTCGCGCTGTTCCACGCGGACGGGCCCGCCCTGGACGCGCTCTGCCGGATCGCCGACGACGTCCGGCGGTCCGCGGTCGGCGAGGTGGTGACGTACTGCGTCACCCGGAACATCAACTTCACCAACGTCTGCTACACCGGCTGCCGCTTCTGCGCGTTCGCCCAGCGCCGCACCGACGCCGACGCGTACACCCTCTCGCTGGAGCAGGTCGCCGACCGGGCCGCGCAGGCGTGGGAGGTCGGCGCCACCGAGGTCTGCATGCAGGGCGGCATCCACCCGGACCTCCCCGGCACCGCCTACTTCGACATCGCCCGGGCGGTGAAGGAGCGGGTGCCCGGCATCCATGTGCACGCCTTCTCCCCGATGGAGGTCGTCAACGGGGCGACCCGCACCGGCCTGTCGATCCGGGACTGGCTCCAGCGGGCCAAGGAGTCCGGCCTCGACTCCATCCCCGGCACCGCGGCCGAGATCCTCGACGACGAGGTGCGCTGGGTGCTCACCAAGGGCAAGCTGCCCGCCGCCACCTGGGTCGAGGTGGTCACCACCGCGCACGAGCTCGGCCTGCGCTCCTCGTCCACGATGATGTACGGCCACGTGGACACCCCGCGGCACTGGCTCGGCCACCTGCGGCTGCTCGCCGGGATCCAGCAGCGCACCGGCGGCTTCACCGAGTTCGTCACGCTGCCGTTCATCCACACCAACGCGCCGGTCTACCTCGCCGGCATCGCCCGGCCCGGCCCGACCGCCCGCGACAACCGCGCGGTGGTGGCGATGGCCCGGCTGCTGCTGCACCCGCACATCCCCAACATCCAGACCAGCTGGGTGAAGCTGGGCGCCGAGGGCGCCGCCGAGATGCTCCGCTCCGGGGCCAACGACCTGGGCGGCACCCTGATGGAGGAGACCATCTCCCGGATGGCCGGCTCGGCGTACGGCAGCTACAAGTCGGTCAAGGACCTGGAGGCGATCGCCGAGGCCGTCGGCCGCCCGCACCGCCAGCGCACCACCACCTACGGGGAGGTGCCGGCCGAGCGCCGGGCGGCGGCCCTCGCCTCGGACGGCCACCTGCCGCGACTGCTGCCGCTCGCGGACTGAGCGCCGGGCCCACCGGCCCCGGTCCGCGGCGCGTGTCGTGATGGTGCAGGTGTCCGAGGGACCCCTCGGACCGTTCGGGTATTCGAATACAGTGCGATGGCACGCGGTCGGAGGTACCCCGCGGGCCCCCGTTGTCCCGGACGAAAGGCACCCCGGTCGTGATGCCACTGTGGTCACGCGCGCAGCAGCAGGACTACCGCAGCCGGGTGCGGGGTTGTCTGCTCGGCGGTGCGGTCGGCGACGCGCTCGGCGCCGGCATCGAGTTCGAACAGCTGGACAAGATCCGGGCCGCGCACGGTCCGGCCGGGGTCACCGGGTACGTCCCGGCGTACGGCCGGCTCGGCGCGGTCACCGACGACACCCAGATGTCGCTGTTCACCCTGGACGGGCTGATCCGCGCCCACGTCCGCCGGGACACCGGCAGCTGGCACCCGCCCACCGACGTCCACCTCGCCTACCTCCGCTGGGCCGCCACCCAGCGCGACTGGGGCCCGGACGAACGGCGCGCCGACCTGGGCTGGCTCGGCCGCGAGGAGTGGCTGTACGCCCAGCGCGCCCCCGGCCAGGCCTGCCTCTCCGGGCTCTCCGGCCCGGACGCCGACCGGCTCGGCACCCTGGAGGCCCCCAAGAACCCGCACTCCAAGGGCTGCGGCACGGTCATGCGGGCGGCACCCTTCGGCCTGCTCACCACCTGGGACCCGGGCCTGGTCTTCCAGCTGGCCGTCGAGTGCTCGGTGCTGACCCACGGCCATCCCACGGGCTACCTGTCGGCGGGCGCGCTGGCCGTCATCGTCCAGACCGCGGCCCGCGGCGGCACCCTGGAGGAGGGCGTCCACCTGGCGCTCGCGCTGCTCTCGGAGCGTCCCGCGCACGAGGAGACCACGGCCGCGCTGCGCGGTGCGCTCGACGCCGTCCGGGCGGGCGAGCCCTCCGCGGAGCGGGTGGAGGCGCTGGGCGAGGGCTGGGTCGCGGAGGAGGCGCTGGCGATCGGGGTGTACTGCGCGCTGGTCGCGCACGACGTGCGCTCGGGCCTGCTGCTCGCGGTCAACCACTCGGGCGACAGCGACTCCACCGGTTCGATCTGCGGCAACCTGCTCGGCGCGCTGCACGGCGACACCGCGCTGCCGCCGGGCCTGGTGGCCGGTCTGGAGGGACGCGGGGCGATCATGGAGCTGGCCGACGACTTCGTCCTGGAACTGATGCACGGCGCCGAACTGCACGGCCAGGACACCCCGGAGGGTGCGCTCTGGTCCTCCCGGTACCCCGTGCTGCACTGACGGGCGGCTGTACTGACGAGAGGCCGCCCCGACGGGCGGCTGCCCCGACGAGCGGCTGCCCGCAGTGGTGTCCGCCGCCCTCCGTGAGGCGGACACCACTGCGGGCAGCGGACCCCGAGAACGGGTACGGGCGGTCAGACCTCGCCGACCGTGCCGAACGCCCCCTGTGCGGCGGCGGTGGCGAAGGCCGTCCAGGCCTCGGACGAGAAGCACAGCTGCGGGCCCTCGGGGTCCTTGGAGTCCCGTACGTCCACCGCCCCGGCGGCCGGGACGCGGAACTCCACACAGGCACCGTTGCCGCCGCTGTGACTGCTCTTCCGCCAGGCAGACCCGCTCTCGAACGTGGACATCAGTGGTATCCCTCTTCAATCGTCGCTATCAGTGACCGGCTCTCCGCCACACCGAGGGCCGCGGCCCGCAGGTGGTCGTAGAGACCGGTATAGCGGCGCACGTCCTGCTCCTTCTCCAGGTAGAGATCGCTCGTCACCCCTTCGAAGTAGACAACTGTGGAATCGGCTGACTCCGGGAACTCCAGCAGGGAGAATGTCCCGGTCATCCCGGGGTGTGCTCCGTGCGAGAAGGGGATGACCTGGATGGTGATGTTGGGGCGCTCGCTCAGCGCGAGCAGGTGCTTCAGCTGGTCGGCCATCACCTCGCGGCTGCCGACCTCGCGGCGCAGGACCGCCTCGTCTATGACCGTCCAGAGGCTGCCCAGCTGGTTGACCTCGCCGTGCAGGCGGTCCTGGCGCTTCATCCGGACCTGCACGCGCCGCTGGACCGCGGTGACGTCGGTGTCCGGCTGGGTGCCCGAGACCACCGCGTGCGCGTACTGCTCGGTCTGCAGCAGTCCGGGGACGAACGAGGACTCGTACGCCCGGATCGAGGAGGCCTCCGCCTCCAGCCCGATGTACACGCTGTAGGGGGTCGGCATGTCGTTGAAGTCGTGCCACCAGCCGCGCTGCCGGGACTCCCGCGCCATGTCCATCAGGCTGCTGCGCATCTGCTCGTCGGCGACGTTGTAGACGTCGCAGAGGTCGCGGACGTCCCGCTGGCTGATGCTGCGCCGGCCGTTCTCCAGCCTGCTGATCTTCGACTGGGAGACCATCAGCCGCTGGGCCACCTCCTCCGCCGTCATGCCCAGGCCCTCGCGCAGTTTGCGCAGTTCGGCGCCGAGCCTCCTTCGGCGCACGGTGGGATTGATGCTCGCGGACACGTCGACCTCCGGCCGGACCTCTGGTGATCGTTGGAACGGCAATCCTCGGAACACTGTGGTAATTGGGACCAACCCCCCTGACTTTGAGCAGCATGTCACCTTGGATCAGGTCGGCGCCGGGGAATCGCAGCAGCGCAGTAGAACAGATCATCGGAAAAGCGCTTCGGCGAGACAGCGGCCACCGCCGGGTGATAAGGCGGCACTGCGGCTCGATCCGGTGGTGGCACCCGCGGCAGGGCGCCGATGTGCCACCGACATATGCGGGCATCTGCAGGTCAGATGCGGGTACGGCCCCGGGGCGGGACCGTGGACCAGTACGGGGACGGCAGAGGGGCGGCCGCCCGACGACTTCCGTCGCGGGCGACCGCCCCTTCATGCCTCCTGGTTGCTCACCGCCGGCGGACGGCGCGAGCCGTCGTCGAACGCGCCCCCGGCGGGGCGGTCAGCGGACGCCGACCCGGGGCGCCGCAACCCGGCCGCCCGTGCTGCGGCCCGGCGCGCGCTGGCCCGGACGGCCCGGGCCGCCCGTCGCGCCGGCCTGGCTGCTGCGGTTCTGCTGACCGGGCAGGCCGTTCTGCACGTCCATCACCGCGTGCGCGACCATACCGCCCAGCGGGTCGTACCGGATGAGGTCGCGCAGCCGCGACCGCGAGGACCGGCCCTCGTTGCCCGGGTAGAGGTGCTTGCCCAGGCCCACCGAGTGCGCCAGCGCCGCCAGCGCCGCCGTCCGCGGGTCCGGCGGCACCCCGGTGCGGATCGCGGTGTCGAGCCGCTGCTTGATCGCGGCGTTGGTGCAGTCGTCGGACGCCTGGTAGCGCGTCGTCGGCAGGACCCCGCAGACCTGGCCCGGCACCGCCGTGACCATGCCGCAGCGCTCCAGGTGCGCCAGGTACGTCTGACGCAGCCCCAACCGGGGCCCGCCGATCCAGTGCGCAGCACGGACCGGGCTGCCGCGTCGGCGCAGCAGCTCCAGTGCGTGGTCCAGCGTCGGGTCGCCGGTCGGCCGTGGCAGCACGACGGCGATCCGGTCGCCCTCCGGGACGATCCGTCCGGCCAGGGACAGCTCGACGAGCTGGGCCCCGGCGAGTCCGAGGTCGAGGGTCTGCGGCTGCGCCGTGGTGCCCGTGGTCGGGTCCAAAGCGAGCAGCAAGAGTTCCTCGGGAACAGTTCTGCGGCTCTTGCCCATCCAAGCCTCCCCGCGTGGATGGGAAACAGCGTGACGCCTCTCACACGGGCTTGTCGAGTACGCCTCCGAATCGTGACCTTGCGCAGGACCGGGGGGGAACCGGCCGCGCCGGGCCCGGCGTCTGACCAACGAGCAGACCGGGTACCGCCGTGCGGCGACAATAAGCGCCGGTCGGGCGGGGTGTGGGCGGCCGGACGGCCCCCGGTGGCGGAGACTGTACAGGTACACGGGGCGGGGCGTCGGCTTCCCGAAATCGGGTCGGCCGGTGCCCCGCCGGGCGTTGAGGAGGCTGGGTTACGTGGGCGAGTCCCCCGACAGGGTGCTGCGGGACGGCGAGCGGGAGCGCGGGCAGGGGCGCGACCGGGAGCGGGAGCCGGAGCAGGCCGGCGAGGCTCGTGAGGAGCGTGACGACCGCGCGGACGGCCGGGCGGACGGTGGCGCGGGCGACCGCGCGGACGGTGACGCGGGTTCGGGCGCGGGTGGCGAGGGTGCTGCCGGGGCGTCTTCGGCGGAGTCGTCCGCGAAGTCGTCGGCCGATTCTCCCGCCGGGTCTTCGGCCGGGGCGTCGGCCGATCCTTCGGTCGCGGAGGCTGCGGACGGTGGCGCCGAGGGGGAGGCCTCCGTCGAGGCGCCCGCCGGGGCGCCCAAGGGCGGGTCCACCGTACAGCTCCGCGTCCGGGATACGGACAACCTGACGACCGAACTGCGGATGCCCCCGGCCGACGAGCGGACCACCGCGCTGCGGCTCCCCGTCGACGACCGCACCACCACGCTGCGGTTGCCCGCCGACGACCGCACCACGGCCCTGCGGCTCCCCGCCGCCGACGAGCGGACCACCGCGCTGCGGCTGCCGCTGCGCCCGGACGCTGCGGCGAAGCCCGAGGTCGCGGCGGCGTCCGAGGTCGCCGGCGGGGCAGCCGCCGGCGGTGGGACCGATGGCGGGGAGAAGGGCGGGGCGACCTCCGCCGCGTCGGCCGAGCCCGCCGCGAACGACGCCACCACCATGCTGCGGCTGCCCCCGAAGCCCGCCGACGAGACCCCGGGCCGCCCCACGGGCGTCGACCCCCGTCTCGCCATCCGGACCGGCGACCGGGCCGGCACGCCCGAGTCGGCCGAGGCGTCCGAGCGTGCCGCCTCCGACGAGCGGGCGCCTGCCGCAGAGCAGGCAAGCGCCGCAGAGGGGACCGGCGCCGCCGAGCAGGCCGGTGCCGTCGAGCGGGCCGGTGCCGTCGAGCGGGCCGAGAAGCTGGAGAAGCGCCGGGACCTGAAGGTGGGCGGGGCGACCGCGGCCTCCGCGACCGCCGCCGCAGCGGGCCGCGCCGCGCCCCGTACCGGAACCGTGCCCGAGCCGCCGGCCCCCGCGCCGCTGCCCGAGCCCGAACCCACGCCCGGCCCGGAACCCCTGCCGAAGCCCACCCCGAAGCCGACGCCGGGTCCGGCGCCCACGCCCGGCCCGCTACCGCCCGTACCGCCGCTCCCCGGCCCCGGACCGCTGCCCGGCCCGGCTCCCCTGCCGTCGACCACGCCGATGCCGGTGCCCGAGCCGGTGCCCGAGCCGATGCCGAGCCGTCCGGAGTCGACCTCCGAGGCCATGCAGGTCCTGGCGTCCCTCAACTCCCGGCCGGTCTCGCCGCTGCGCCGGGCGCTGAAGCGGTTCACCATCTGGACGGTCTTCCTGGGACTCGTCGTCGGCGCGGCCGTGGTCGCCCAGCTGCTGCGCCCGCTCCCCGACGCCACGGTGAAGCTGACCGCCCCCGGCAGCTACGCCTTCACCGGCGACCCGCTGGACCTGGCCTGGCCGGCCAAGGGCCAGTCCGCCGCCGAGGTGGTCGGCGTCGGCAGCCTGGGCAGCTCCGGTGCGGAGACGCCCAGCCCGATCGCCAGCGTCACCAAGGTGATGACCGCCTACCTCATCCTCCAGGGCCACCCCCTGAAGAAGGGCGAGAGCGGTCCCAAGATCACCGCCGACAAGCAGGCCGCGCAGGAGTCCAACAACGTCGACGAGTCGAAGGTCACCCTGGTCGAGAACCAGGTGCTGACCCAGTACGAGGCGCTGGAGATGCTGATGCTTCCCTCCGCCAACAACGTCGCCCGCCTGCTGGCCCGCTGGGACGCCGGCTCGGAGGAGGCGTTCGTGAAGAAGATGAACGACACCGCCGCCAAGCTCGGCATGGCCAACACCGTCTACGCCGACCCGGCCGGATTCAACGCGCAGACCAAGAGCACCGCCAAGGACCAGCTCAAGCTGGCCGGCCAGGTCATGCAGAACGACGTCTTCCGGCAGATCGTCTCCACGCCGGACACCACCTTCAACAATCAGAAGATCTTCAACACCAACACCCTCATCTCGGCGAAGAACGGCATCATCGGCGTCAAGACCGGCTCCAGCACCCCGGCCGGCGGCTGCCTGATGTGGGCGGCTGTGAAGGAGGTCGGCGGCATCAAGCGGACGATCCTCGGCGTCACGCTGGGCCAGCCGGCCACCGCCACCGAGGGCATCCTGAAGGTCGTCCAGAACGTCAGCGCCAAGCAGATCGCCGCCGCGCAGAACGGCCTCACCGGGCAGACACTGGCCAAGCAGGGCGAGGTCGTCGGCCACGTCGACGACGGCCTCGGCGGCAAGGTGCCGGTCGTCGCGTCCAAGGAGCTCACCGTCGCGGGCTTCCCCGGAGTCACCGCCACCCTCGTCCTGGACCCCGCCAAGGTCGGCCACGAGGCCGCGGCCGGTACCCAGGTCGGCGTGCTGCGGGTCGGCGCGGGCGACGGGAAGCTGGAGGTCCCGGTGACCCTCCAGTCGGACCTGAAGCCGCCGTCGATCCTCTCCCGGCTGATCCGACTGGTCTGATTGGGCGGGTCCTACCAGTCGTCCTCGGGTCCGTCCGGCGCCTGCCCGTCCGCCCCCCGTCCGTCCTGCTCCCGACCCCCCGCGACCCGGCCCCGCCCGGCACGCGGGGGGTCGATCCGTTCGCCGCCCCACGAGCCGGGCTCGGTGCGGGTGCCCAGCCGCTCCTCCCACCAGGGCTCCTCCGACACCACCCGGCCCATGGCGATCGCCAGCGTCAGCCCGGCGAACATCACGATCAGCCAGGAGAGCCCGGTGAACACCACCCCGAACGGGCCGAACTGCTCCACGCTGCGCGACATCGCCGCCGGCAAGTAGACCCGCGAGGCCACCCCCAGCCCCGCCACCACCACCCCGCAGAGCACCGACCCCGGCAGCAACGGCAGCCAGCGCACCCGGCCGCCCAGCAGCAGGTGCTGCGTCCACCACCAGAGCGCGACGCCGGTGACGAACGTCAACGGCACGCCGAGCCAGGCCCCCGCACCGAAGCCCTCCCGCACCGGGGTCTGGAACACCAGGACGACCAGCCAGACCAGCAGCCAGACCAGCCACCGCCAGGCCGCCAGCCGGGCACCCGCCTTCGGCATCTCCCAGCACCGCTCGCACGTCCGCTGCACCGCCCGGCTCAGCGCCGTCGCCGACAGCAGCGTCACCAGCGCCCCCACCACGCCGATGGTCGCCTGGTCCTGCTGCCCGCCCGCCAGGACCTCCTGCACGGACTGCTGGGCCGCACCCTCCAGGCCCAGCTCCTTCCGCAGCGAGTTCGACACCCCGTCGCGGACCGCCGCCGGTGCGAACACCGCCACCACGAACAGCGCCGGGAGCGCGCTCAGGAACGCCTGGGCCGCCAGCCGGGTCGCGCAGTCCAGCAGGTTCACCCGGAGCAGCTGACCGAGCGCCCGACCCACCACCGGCACCTCGGGCAGCCTGCGGGCCCACGCCGACGTCCGCTCCTTCCGCGTGCGCCAACGGGCCGACTGCCTGCCGGGCGGCGGCGTGGCATCCGGCTCGGGTTCCGGGTCCGGCTCGGGCTGCGGGTCCGGCTCGGGTTCGTGCTTCGGGTCCTGCTCCGGCTCTGGTTCCGGCTCCGGGTCTGGATCTGGATCTGGCTCTGGATCGGGATCGGCGCCGCTCGGGCGGTCGCTCACGGGCTGGACCTCCTCGGCTGCGGGCTCGGCCGCGGGCAGGCGGGCATCCGGGTGCTCACAGGATCACCCGGCCGGCGCCCGCCCGCATCCGCGCCACCCCGCCGTTCGGCCGCGTCCCCGCTGACGGCGGACAGGTGCGCGGGCCCGGACGGTTCGCGGGCCGGAGGGTGAACGGGTGGTCCGGCCGATAGGGAGGTGGCCCGGTGGGTTGGGAGGTGGCCCGGCCGGTGGGGACGCGGCCGAACGGCGGGGTGGCCCGGCCGGTGGGGTGGTCCGCCGCTCGGCGGGAGGCTCAGCCGGACTTCGGGCTGAGCAGGGCGAGGGTCACCCCGCCGAGCGGGCTCACCTGGCTCGCCGTGTAGCGGTTCTGCAGCGCCGTCCGGGCCGGCTCCACCGGCATCGAACCGAGCGGGTCCGGCGTGTCACCGAGCACCAGCAGCCATATCCGCGGGGCCGGGCCGCCGATGCACTCGGCCGGGCGGGCACAGGGCACCGGGAAGAGGTCGTCCGCCTCGACCGCGCTGCGCTCCACGAGGAGCTGCTGCGGCCGGACGTCCTCCGGCAGGTAGTAGGCGACGCCCTCGGCGACCATCGCCCAGTTCTGGTTGCCGATCGGCGCCGCCAGTCCGTCGCCGGGCCGGTACCCCGCGGCGATCAGGGCGGCCGCAGCCCGGTACGGCTCCTGCGAGTCCGAGTGCGAGCCGACGTGGCGGACCTTCTGCTGCACCGGCGCCGCGGACAGCGCGGGTACCGCCACCAGTCCCGCCGCCAGCACCGCGACGGCCGCCCGTACCTGCCCGGGCGTCCGGCTCCGTTCGGCCGTGCCCGCGATCACCCGGTGTACCGCGGCGACCCCGCCGCCGGCCACCACCGCCCAGGCGGGCACGGTGAAGAGCAGGTACCGCTCGGTGAAGTACGAGGTGCCGCCGCCCTGCGAGACCGCCCAGACGGTCACCACCGGCGCCACCGCCAGCAGCAGCGGCTGGAGCGCGGCGACCCGGCGGCCCGGCAGGCCCAGCGCCAGCGCCGCGAGCGCCACGAACACGTGGTACAGCTCGGTCGACCCGAACAGCAGGTCCCCGAACTTCCGCAGCTGCTGGAACGTCGGCTCCATGATCCAGCCGAGCTGCCGGCCCGACTGACGGCTGCCGAGCACCACCACCGGCACGGCCGGCAGCGCGCCGAGGACCACTGCCGCCGGGTACTGCAGCAGCAGCCGCCACTCCGCCGTCGAACGGGTCCGCCACAGGTGCAGCAGGACGACCCCGACCTGCCCGACCAACGTGGAGAAGGAGATCAGGTGCCCGATCCCGGCGGCGGCCATCGCCACCGAGTACGGCGCCCAGCGCCCCACCGCCGCCCAGCCCCGGGCCGGCCGCTCCAACGCCCGCAGCAGCAGCCAGCTCGCCGCCGCCACCGCGCACACCACCAGGGCGTACGACCGGGCCTCCTGGGCGAACCGCGCGATCGTCGGCACCACGGCGAACAGCAGCCCCGCGGCCACCCCCGCCACCCGGCCGCCGAACAACTGCTTCGCGGCCAGGGCCACGAAGCCCGCCGCGCCGGCCATCGCCAGCACCGAGGGCAGTCGCAGCGCGACCGTGGAGTCGCCGAACACCGCCGTCCAGCCGTGCATGAACAGGTAGTAGGCGCCGTTGCTGGCGTCCACGTTCTGCAGCATGGCCCAGAGCTCGCCCGGCGACCGCGTGGCCACCGCCCAGGTCGCCACCTCGTCCCGCCACAGCTCCGGGGTCCACAGCCGGTACAGCCCGACGCCCAGCATCGCCAGCACCGGCCACAGCCACACCGGGCCCGTCACCCGCCGGAGCACGGGCGGGAGGGCAGCTGATGTCATGAGGCGCCTCGTCATTGCGGTACCGAACCGGCGCGCCGCAGCGACACCGGGTGTTCGAACGGGCATGCCGCGGCACGGGCCGCCGCAGAACACCCCGTCAACGACCGGCACCGGCACACCGGTTCGCCCAGGCTACTTGACCCGTTCTGACACCCTGTCGGCCCCCACCCCGGGATCTGCACGTTCGGCACCCCGCCGACGCCCGCGCCCCCATCAACCGCCACCCCCGCCCCACCCCCGATCCGGTACTCTGTGCATCGAGCGCCCACCGGGGCGCCCCCGCCTCAGTAGCTCAGGGGATAGAGCACGGCTCTCCTAAAGCCGGTGTCGCAGGTTCGAATCCTGCCTGGGGCACGCAGCAGACCTCCAGGCCTCCCGCCCGTCCAGGGCAGGGGGCCTGTGCCGTTCCCGGCCGCGGGCCCCCGGGTTGCCGGCCCCGGGCCGCGCGGGACCGCGGTTCGGGGCGGGGTGCGCGGGCGTGCCGCTCAACCGTCGGTGTCGTCCCGGCGTCGGGAGCCCTCGGAGCGGGAGCCCTCGGAGCGGGTGGGGGAGGCGCGGGGGAGCACGGTCGGGGGCGGGTCGTCGGTCGGGCCCGGAGCGAGGTGGGGGGTTTCGCCGGGGTCGGAGGTCGGGGCGGGCGGCCGGGAGGCCAGGACGCGCTGGACCCGCGGCCGGGTGCGCCAGTTCACCCGCCGGACGTCCCGGGCGAGGGCTCCGGGCCGCCAGAGCTCGACGGCCGCGGTGACGGCGCCGAGGACGAGCCCGGCGGCCAGCCAGCCCGCGAGGACGTCGGAGGGCCAGTGGACGCCGAGGGCGATCCGGCTAGTCCCGATCGCCAGGACGATCGCACCCGCCGCCGAACAGGCCGCGGTGCGCCCGGTCCGCCGCGCGCGGGGCCAGAGCAGGCCGACCAGGACGGCGCAGGTGAGGGCAGAGGCCATCGCGTGGCCGGACGGGAACGCCGGGCCGGCGGCGTGCGAGACCGGGTCCTGGAAGGAGGGGCGGTCGCGGTCGACGAGCTTCTTGAGCCCCCACTGGGCGGCCCAGCCGATCAGGGCCTGCGCGGCGACCCAGCCGGCCAGCGTCCGTGCGCCGATCAGCCAGAGCCAGCAGGCGGCCACCCCCAGGGCGGACCGCATGGTCGCGGTGCCGCCGATGTCGGTGAGCGTCTGGACGGCGGCGGTCCAGACGGTGTGGGCCCGGGCGTAGTCGTGCATTCCGTCGGTCCAGGCCCGGTCGAGCCGGGCCAGGGGCTGCCAGCCGGTCTGCACGAGGGCGGCCAGGATTGCGAGGAGAACGGCGCAACAGGCCGACAGCGCCGCGTACCGCAGGAGGCAGCGGTCACGCCTGGTGATGGTGGGCGCGCTGTTGGTCAGGTGCATGGCTGACACCTTCCCCGTGGGTCGTGGGGATCGGACGGTGGGCTGATAGCGATTTGGCATCTTTTGTGCGGAGGATCTGCGGATGCCGGGAACGTCGGCCGCGTCCCGGGGGTTTCGACTGCAGGGGAGTGGCTGCGGAGCCGGGAGGGGCCGGCCGCGCGGGCGTCGGCGGAGCGGGCCGGCCGCCCGGTCGGAAGCGGGCGCCCCGATGGCACGAGGAGTGCAGCTCCGGTCACGCTCCGTCCGCAACGGGGGTGAAAACGGGCAGGATACTGCATCGCTGGAAGAATCTGAGTGACTTGGGAATGTTGTCCGGATTCTGTTCGTTGGATCGTTACGTGTGAGCCCCGCGGGGCCCGCACTTCTTGCCCTTGCGGGCAGGCAGGCAGACCTCGGCAACACCAGCGAAAGGGAGCAAGCATGGCCACCCGTGCCGTCGTTCGCGACAGGGCCGACCGGACTCGCGCGGCCCGCCCGACCAACCTTGAGGCCGACCGCGACCTGGTCGGTATGTACCTCGACGAGATCGCCAGGACGCCCCTGCTCGATGCCGCCGAGGAGGTCGAGCTCTCGCTGCGGATCGAGGCCGGCGTGTACGCCCAGCACCTGCTGGAAGGGGACGAACTGCCCCAGGGCGTGCAGCGCGAGGAGCTGGAAGCAATAGCCGAGGACGCCGAGCGCGCCAAGGACGTCTTCATCCGGTCGAACCTTCGTCTCGTGGTGGCGGTCGCCCGCCGTTACCCGCGCAGCGGCCTGCCCCTGCTGGACCTCATCCAGGAGGGCAACGCGGGCCTGGTCAGGGCGGTCGAGAAGTTCGACTACGCCAAGGGCTTCAAGTTCTCCACCTACGCGACCTGGTGGATCCGGCAGGCGATCACCCGGTCGATCGCCGACCAGTCGCGCACCATCCGGCTGCCCGTCCACCTGGTGGAGGAGCTGGGCCGGATCCGGCGCGTGCAGCGCGAGAAGTCCAAGGAGCTGGGCCGCGAGCCCGAGCCCGCCGAGATCGCCGCCGAGCTGGACACCACCGAGACCCGCATCAAGGACGTGCTGGACTGGGCGCGTGACCCGGTCAGCCTTAACATGTCGGTCGACGACGAGGGCGAGACCCAGTTCGGCGACCTCGTCGAGGACACCGGGGCGACCTCCCCGGAGGACGCGGTGATGGTCATGCTTCGCCGAGAGGAGCTGGACGATCTGATCGGGCGGCTGGACGACCGTACGGCTTCGATCATCCGGTCGCGGTACGGAATGGAGGACGGCCGCGAGCGCACCCTGACCGAGGTGGGCAAGCAGCACGGGCTGACCCGTGAGCGGATCCGCCAGATCGAGAAGCATGCGCTGGCCGAGCTGAAGCGGATCGCCGACCACGCCGGCTTCGAAGCGGCCTGACCGGTCCTGGGACCGGAGGCCCCGCTGGGCCCGGGTGCGGAGCGCTCCGCACCCGGGCTTCCGCGCTTTCGTCGACGGCGGGGCGGGGTGGTGGCGGGTCGTGGCCGGCCCGGAGCGGGGAGTGCCGGGGGGTGGACCGGACTTCGGGCAAGAGATGATTTCGGACAAGTGGCGGCGGCGGACATGCGATCGAAGGCGAAGGGAAACGGGTCGGTGAGCGAGCAGGAACCGGTCGAGCGGGCAGCTGACGGGCACGAGCCGGTCGGACAGAAGTCGGACGGGCAGGGAACGGACGGACAGGAACCGGGCGGACACGCGTCGGGCGGGCAGGAATCGGGCGGGCAGGAATCGGACGGGCGGGTGGCGCCGGGCGGCAGCGGCCCCGCCCCGGATGCCGAGCGGGCGGCGGCCGCCCGGAAGGCCCGGTTGGTCTTCGGGGACCCGCTGGACCAGCAGTCCCGGGACGACACCGACAGCGGCTGGGGTGAGCGCCCGGGTGGGTCGAGCAGTGGGCGGGGGCTGGACTGGTACCTGAGCCAGCGCCCGCCGCACCACGGCGGCTGAGGGCGGGTCGGGGTCGTCCCGGTCGGCTCAGCGCCGGGCGACCAGGGCGTCCCGGATCTCGGTGAGCAGGACGACCTCCTTCTCCTCCGCCTCGGCCTGGGTCTCGGCGAGGGTCTTGCGCTTGGCGGTGAACCTGGTCATCGGCAGGATCAGGCAGAAGTAGACGACGGCTGCGGTGATCAGGAACTGCAGCGCCGCGCTGAGCACGGAGCCCCAGAGGATGAAGATGCCGGAGGTGACCTCCCCGGACGCGTCGACCTCGCAGGGGCCCTTGAGGCAGGAGCTGTAGGAGGCCAGATCCTTGGCTCCGAAAAGGCCGACGATCGGATTGATCACGCCCCTCACGAAGGCGTTGACGATATTGGTGAAAGCCGCACCGATGACGACGGCAACGGCCAGTTCGACGACGTTTCCGCGCAGCAGGAATTCCTTGAAGCCCTTCATGCCGCGTGAACGACGAAGTCGTCAGTAGGTCACGGGTGATCTCCGGGATCGCCGGATTGACAACCCGTTCGGTGGGCGGGCGCCGCCGCGGGCGGTGGCAGCCCCGCTTGCCGGGGCTCCGCGACGAGTGCGGCGCCGGCCAGGAGCAGGCCCGCGGCCAGCAGCATCCCGGGCCCGCGCACGGTCCGGCGGAGCCGGTGGCGCCGGGTGCAGCCGGCCCGGATCGGCGGGAACTGCGGCAGCTCGTGGCGCGGCGGTACGGCCGGGGCGGGCGCCGGGACGCCGGTGTCCCCGGCGCCGGAGGAGGCCGGACGGGGGAGGTGCTCGGAGTGCGTGGAGTGGGTCCTCATGGCGCACACTCTGCCGCCGCCCGGTGAGCGGGGAAAGCCCGTATCCGGTTCCTGTGGAAAAGCCGGCCCTGTGGAGAACTTCGTACACCCGCGCGAGTGAACCGGGGTTGGCGGGTGGGTGTTTCGGGGCAGGCGAAAGGCCCGGCCACCGCGTCGCGACGCTGGTGACCGGGCCTTTCGAAAGCCTGGACCGGGGACGGCCCGCGGGGCGGGCCGGAGACCGGCTCGACTAGTTGGCAGCCGCCGGGGCGGAGCTGGCGGCGGGGGTCGAGCTGCCGCCCGAGCTGCCGGTGCCGCCCGAGGAGGAGGACGACGAGGAGGGCGACGACGATGCCGACGACGAACCCGAGCCCACCGAGCTGCTGGAGGAGGAGCGGCTGTCCGTGCGGTAGAAGCCGGAGCCCTTGAACACGACACCTACGGCCGAGAAGATCTTGCGGAGCTTCCCCTGGCAGTCGGGGCACGTGGTCAGCGCCTCGTCGGTGAACTTCTGCACCGCCTCCAGGCCGTTGCCGCACTCGGTGCACTGGTACTGGTACGTGGGCACTTGTCTTCCTCCTGGCACTCTCGCCTGATGAGTGCTAACGATGGTCAATGATGCGGCATTCCGCTGCGTCAGTCCAGCGACTCAGGTGTGAGATGGGACGGGGGATCGGCCCTGCGGCGGCCGGAGGGCCGCCGCAGCACCGTCCGTCACCCCCGCCCGGCGGCCACCAACCGCCCCGCACCGGCCCGCTCCGGACCGCCCGCAGCAGGACCACTCGCACCCGGGCCGTCCGTGCCGAGGGCCGCGGCCGGAACCGTCCCCGCGGCGGGGACGGCGGCGCCGGTCGACGCCCAGGCCCCGGCGGCGGTCGCGGCCGGTTCGGTGCGCGGCGCCACGAGGAGGTGGCGCAGCAGGACCAGGGCGATCAGCCCGAGCCCGGAGCCGGCGACCGGCACCAGGAACCCGGCCCACGTCCCGAAGCCGTCGATCAGCTGCCCGGCCACGGTGGAACCGGCCGCCAGGCCGAGCCCGATGGCGCCGGTCAGCCAGGTGAAGGCCTCGGTCTTGGCGCCGTCCGCGACGAGCGTCTCGACCAGGGTGTACCCGGTGATCAGGGTGGGCGCGATGGCGAGGCCGCAGACCAGTCCGGCGACGGCCAGCGTGGTCAGGTTGGGCATCGCCCAGAGGGTCGAGCAGCCGATCACCAGCAGCGCGTAGCTGCCGAGCATCCGGGAGCGGGCGGTGCGGCGCCAGGCGATCATGCCGTACAGCACGCCGGCCAGCATGGAACCGCCGGCGAAGATGCCGTACACGATGCCGTTCGCACCGGGCTGCCCGGCGGCCTTGGAGAACGCGGTGACGGAGACCTGCATGGCGCCGAAGACGGTGCCGACGCCGAGGAACGAGCCGGCCAGCAGCCGGACGCCGGGGGAGGCGAGGGCGGAGGCGCGGCGGGTGCCGGCGCTGTGCGGGTGCCGGGCGGGGGCGGTGCGCCGCTGGGCGGCGAAGGCGAGCCCGCCGACGACGGTGAGCGCGGCCTCGGCGATCAGTCCGGCGGAGGGGTTGACCGTGGTGGCGATGGCGGTGGCGAGCACCGGGCCGATGACGAAGGTGAACTCGTCGGTCACGGACTCGAAGGCGAACGCGGTGTTCAGCATCGGAGAGGAGGAGCCGGACGGCGAGGACAGCTTGGCCACCCAGCGGGCCCGGACCATGGCGCCGATCTGCGGCACGCTGGCGCCGGCCGGGGCCGCAGCCAGGAACAGGCTCCACACCGGCGCGTGGCCGAGGGCCAGGGCGATCAGCGCGCCGACCGACAGCGCGTGCACGACGACGCTGGGTACCAGGACGGCGGCCTGCCCGTAGCGGTCGGCGAGCCGGCCGGTCTGCGGGCCGATGAACGCCTGGGCGACGGCGGAGACCGCCGCGACGGCGCCGGCCGTGCCGTATGAGCCGTGGGTGTCCAGGACCAGCAGGACGATGCCCAGGCTGAGCATCGCGTAGGGCAGCCGGGCCGCGAAGGCGGGCGCCAGGAACGTCCAGGCTCCGGGTGTGCTCAGCAGCGCCCCGTACCCGACGCGCGCGGGCGTGCCGGGCTGTTCGGGGGCATCGCTCGCGCCGGTGGCACGGGCCGCAGCCGCAGTGCCCCGGAGCGCAGCGCCCTTGACCGCGGTGCTCTCGACCGCGGCGTTGTCGACCGTTCGGCGGGCCGTCACGGTCGGTCCTTCCTGCTGCCTGGTAGCGCAGTGGGGCAAGGGGTGGCCCCGACGGCGCCGAGAGTCGTCCTCTCGCGCGTCGACCGGGGTAGATACCGGGCCTGGCCGGCGAGGGTTGCCGTGGGCCGGGCCGCAGCCGCCGAGCGGTCGCGCCAACTCTGCTTCAGGCAGATGTTGGGGGTGTCTCAACCATCATACTTATACGCGCGTAGATGTCGCGCTTCCCCCAACAATACAGGTAGATGCCAAACCTGTCCTCTTTATTCAAGGCGAACGGCAGGTGAAGCCCTCAGATCTGTCGTCCGTGCAGCCAGTCGGCGAGCTTGCCGCCCTTGTCGACCGCGCGCAGCCTGCGCTCGGCCGCCTCGCTGACCTCGTCGGTGGTGACCACCAGCAGCTCGTCGCCGCCGCGCAGCACGGTGGCCCGGTCGGGGACGAAGCTGCTGCCCTCGCGCACCACCAGGGTCACCGCCGCGCCGGTCGGCAGCCGCAGCTCGCCGATCTCGACGCCGGACATCCGCGAGTTCGGCGAGAGCGCCACCGACAGCAGGTGGCCGTGCAGCTTCTCCAGCGGGGCCGACTCGATGCCGAGGTCCTGGCCCATCGACCCCTCGGAGATCCGCAGCCACTTGGCGACGAAGGGCAGGGTCGGGCCCTGGAGCAGGGTGAAGACGACGACCAGCAGGAAGACGATGTTGAAGAGCTCCTGGGCCCTCGGCGCGCCCGCCACCATCGGGATGGTGGCCAGCACGATGGGCACCGCCCCGCGCAGTCCGGCCCAGCTCAGCAGGGCCTGCTCGCGCGGCGCCAGCCGGAACGGGGCGAGGGTGAGCACCACCGACAGCGGCCGGGCCAGGAACACCAGCACCGTGCCGATCACCAGTGCGGGCACCACCGCCGAGCCCATCGTCTCCGGCGTGCAGAGCAGGCCGAGCAGGACGAACATGCCGATCTGCCCGATCCAGGCGAGGCCGTCCGCGAAGCCGCGCACGGCCGGGCCGTGCGGCAGCTTGGAGTTCCCGAGGATGACCGCGCTGATGTACACGGCGAGGAAGCCGGAGCCGTGCAGCAGCGCGCCGCCCGCGTACGCGAGCACGGTGAGCGCCAGGACGGCGATGGGGTAGAGGCCGGAGGACGGCAGGGCGACGTGCTTCACGCCGTACGCGCCGATCCTGCCGACCGCGAAGCCGACGGCGGCGCCGATCGCCAGCTCGGCGACGATCGTGCCGATCAGGACGTACCAGGCGTCGAACTCGCCGGTGGTGGCGAAGGCGACGACCAGGATGACCACGGGGGCGTCGTTGAAGCCGGACTCGGCCTCCAGCAGGCCGGTCAGCCGGTGCGGCAGCGGCACCATCCGCAGGACGGAGAAGACCGCGGCGGCGTCGGTGGAGGAGACGATCGCGCCGAGCAGCAGGGAGGCGCGCCAGTCCAGGCCGACCAGGTAGTGGGCCCCGGCGGCGGTGACGAAGACGCTGATGCCGACGCCGACGGTGGCGAGGACGGTCGCGGCCGGCATCACCGGTCTCACGTCGCGCCAGTTGGCCTTGAGGCCGCCCTCCGCCAGGATCACCACCAGGGCGGCGTAGCCGAGCACCTGGGTGAGCTCGGCGTTGTTGAAGGTGATGCCGAGGCCGTTCTGGCCGAGGGCGACACCGATGCCCAGGTAGATCAGGAGGCTGGGCAGCCCCGATCGCGTGGAGATGCGCACGGCGACCACCGCGACCAGCAGGATCACGGAGAACTCTAGGAGCAGCTCGTTCAGGTCGGCGACGTTCACGCAGGGGCACCTCGGCGGGCTGTGGGCGGTCTGGGTCGGAAACCGACTGGTTTCCTAACGGATCGTTACTCAGTCTAATATTTTGCCATATCTTTAGCTTCACCTGTCCCACGGTCCGCATGCTGAGCTCGCGGATTCCACCGTGGACGTCCCCCGTGCACGCCCGCCAGCCGAGTCCGCCTAATGTGGTGCCCTGTCACGGCCGAGTGCCCTTGACACGCCCGCCCGCCCCCCAGTCGAGGACCGCAAGGACCCAGATGCCCCGCTCGAAGAAGTTCCGGCGCGCCCGTCTGATCGTGATCGTGCTGGTCGTGCTGCTGGTGGCCGGTGCCGGCTACGGCGGATACCGGGGGGTGGCCGCGGTGCGGGCATCCTTCCCCGAAGTCTCCGGCAGTATCAAGGTGGCGGGCCTCGGCGCGCCGGTGGACGTCAAGCGGGACGCCAACGGCATCCCGCAGCTCTACGCCGATTCCGACGAGGACCTCTTCCGCGCCCAGGGCTACGTCCAGGCGCAGGACCGCTTCTGGGAGATGGACGTCCGCCGGCACATCACCGCCGGCCGGCTCTCCGAGATGTTCGGCGACGGCCAGGTCGAGACCGACTCCTTCCTGCGCACCATGGACTGGCGCGGGGTGGCCGAGCGCGAGTACGCGGAGAAGCTCGCGCCGGAGACGAAGAAGTACCTGCAGGCGTACGCGGACGGCGTCAACGCCTGGCTCAAGGAGCACCCCGGCGGCGAGAGCGCCTCGCTGGAGTACGTGCTGCTGGGCGTCGTCAACAGCGGGTACAAGCCCGAGCCCTGGACCCCGGTCGACTCGGTGGCCTGGCTGAAGGCGATGGCCTGGAACCTCTCCGGGAACCTCCAGGAGGAGATCGACCGCTCGCTGCTCGCCCAGGACTTCTCCCCGGAGAAGATCGCCGAGCTGTACCCGGACTACCCCTTCGCCCGCAACGGCACCATCGTCAAGACCGGCTCGGTCTCCAACGACACCTACAAGCCCGCCGAGGGCGCCACCGCCCCGACGGCCGCTGCAGCCGCCCCGGGCACGCCCGGCACCACCCAGGGCGCCGCGGCCACCAAGGCGCTGCTCAAGGACGTCACCGACCGCATCGACGCGATGCCGCAGCTGCTCGGCCGCCAGGGCCAGGGCATCGGCTCCAACTCGTGGGTCGTCTCCGGCAGCCACACCACCACCGGCAAGCCGCTGCTGGCCAACGACCCGCACCTCGGCCCCGGCCTGCCCTCGGTCTGGTACCAGATGGGCCTGCACTGCCGGAACACCGGCCCGAACTGCCAGTTCGACGTCTCGGGCTTCACCTTCGCCGGCATGCCGGGCGTGGTGATCGGCCACAACAAGAACGTCTCCTGGGGCTTCACCAACCTCGGCGCCGACGTCACCGACCTCTACCTGGAGAAGGTCACCGGCCCGGAGACCTACCAGGTCGACGGCAAGGACGTGAAGTTCAAGCTGCGCAAGGAGACCATCAAGGTCGCCGGCGGCGAGGACCGCACCATCACCGTCCGCACCACCGAGGACGGCGCCCCGCTCATCTCCGACCAGAGCACCGAGCAGCAGAACATCGGCAAGTACGCGCCGAACGGCACCGCCGCCCCGGACCGCTCCACCACCGGCTACGGCGTCGCGCTGAAGTGGACCGCGCTCGAACCGGGACAGACCATGGACGCGGTCTTCCAGCTGAACCGCGCCCACAACTGGACCGAGTTCCGCGCCGCGGCGAGCAAGTTCGCCGTCCCCGCGCAGAACCTGGTCTACGCCGACACCGCGGGCAACATCGGCTACCAGGCCCCCGGCACCATCCCGGTCCGCGGCGCCGGCCACGACGGCACCTACCCGGCCCCGGGCTGGGACTCCTCCTCGCGGTGGAAGAAGGACCCGATCCCCTTCAACGCGCTGCCCTACGCCCTCAACCCGCCGGCCGGCTACATCGTCACCGCCAACCAGGCCGTCGTCGACGAGTCGTACAAGTACCTGCTGACCAAGGACTGGGAGTACGGCACCCGCGCCAAGCAGATCACCGAGCAGATCGAGGCCAAGCTCAAGAACAACGGCAAGATCTCGCCGGACGACATGCAGTCCATGCAGCTCGACAACACCAACGTGCTCGCCAAGACGCTCGTCCCGCTGCTGCTCAAGGTGCAGATCGACGACCCGTACGTACGCGAGGCGCAGGACCTGCTCAAGGACTGGAACTACCACCAGGACGCCGACTCGGCCGCCGCCGCCTACTACAACGGCGTCTGGCGCCAGCTGCTCAGCCTCTCCTTCGGCCAGAAGTTCCCGGCCGACCTGCGGGCCGAGCAGAACTGCCTGCTGGTGCGCCAGCAGCGCGACCCCACCAAGCCGGACGCCGGCCCCGCGCCGATCGTCACCGAGTGCGGCACCCGTGAGCCCGGCAAGGCCCAGCCCGACGGCGGCGACCGCTGGACTGAGGTCGTGCGCCGACAGCTGGAGAAGCCCGACAGCGGCTGGTGGACGTACATCGACTCGCAGCACAAGGAGCAGAAGGGGATGGAGAACCTGCTCGCCGAGGCGATGAAGAACGCCCGCCAGGACCTCACCGCGCTGCTCAGCAAGGACATCTCCACCTGGAGCTGGGGCCGGCTGCACACGCTGACCCTGCGCGAGCAGACCCTCGGCACCGACAACTCGTCGATCGCCTCCGGGCTGGTCCACAAGCTGCTCAACCGCGGCCCCTACCGCCTCTCCGGCGGCTCGGCGGCGGTCGACGCGGCGGGCTGGAACGCGGCGGCCGGGTACGAGGTCGACTGGATCCCGTCGATGCGCATGGTCGTGGACCTCAAGGACTTCGACGCCTCGCGCTGGGTCAACGTCGGCGGGGCCTCCGGGCACGCGTTCCACCCCAACTACAACGACCAGACCGACACCTGGCTCAAGGGCGAGCTGCTGACCTGGTCGTACTCGGCGGACGCGGTGGAGAAGTCCGCCAAGAACAAGCTGGTGCTCACCACCGGCTGACGCCGCCCCGGCCCGCGCCGCACCACCGTGGCCCCGCCCCCCGGACCTCCGGGAGGCGGGGCCACGGCCGTGTCCGCCGGTCCCGGGGTGCCCCCCGCCGGGTCCGCCGGACCCAGGGGCCAGCGGCCGGGGGGGGCGGAACTTGGGGGGGGGGCCCCGGCAGGGCCCGCCC
>NZ_JBSGXP010000005.1:74719-118030 GCF_053610105.1 Kitasatospora sp. NPDC054939
CTCTCCCGCCTGCCGCCCTCCTCCGTGCCGCTCCGGCCGACCCCGCCGGACCCCCCCCTCCGGCGCCCCCCCCCCTCCCCGTCGCCCCCCCCCCACGGCCGTGTCCGCCGGACCCTGGGTGCCCACGGCCGTGTCCGCCGGACCCTGGGGCCTGCGGCCGTGGCGGTCGGATCTTGGGGGCGGGGCCGCGGCAGGTCCGGCCGCCTACGCCGGCAGCCGCTGCAGGCCCGCCGGGGTGAGCACGGCGTCCACCGGCAGGTCGTGCGGCTCGGCGGGCACCTGCTCCAGCAGTTCGTGCCCGTAGAGCAGGGTGACCAGCAGCGGGCGCACCCCGGCCTGCGCCAGCCGGGCCAGCACCCGGTCGTACGAGCCGCCGCCGCGCCCCAGCCGCAGCCCGCCGCGGTCCACCGCCAGGCCGGGCAGCAGCACCAGCGACGCCGCGCAGACGGCGTCCGGGCCGAGCCGTCCGCCGGTGGGCTCCAGCAGGCCGCGGGATGCAGGCGCGAGGGACGCCGCGCCCTCGTACGGAGCCCAGTCCAGGTCGTTGTCGGGCAGCAGCACCGGGAGCAGCACCCGTACGCCGCGGGCTGCCAGGGCGTCCAGCAGCGGCCGGGTGCCCGGTTCGGCGCCCACCGACACGTACGCGGCCACGGTCCGTCCGGCGGTGGCCAGCTCGCCCGCGTGCCCGGCCAGGGCGCGTGCGGCCTCCTCGCGCGCCTGGTGCGACAGTGCGCGCCGTTCGGACAGCAGCCGTGTCCTCAGGGCGCCCTTCTCGTTGGGCACGGGATCCTCCACGATTCCCCGATCCTCCACCGTTCTCCTCCATGGCTCCGTGGCTCCGCGGCACCGTGCCCGCCACCCAGAGCCTGACACGCGGAAGGCGACCCATGTCCACCCCGCTGCTGGTCCAGGCCCTGGCCGTGCTCAGCGCCTCGGCGCTGGCCGGCACCGCCGTGCTGGCCGTCCGGCTGCGCCGGGCCGACCGCGGGGCCGCCGTACGCGAGGACCGGCTGCGCACCCGGGTCGCCGAACTGGAGGGCCGCTGCGCGGAGCTGGAACGCACCGCCTCCTGCGACCCGCTGACCGGGGTCTGGAACTACCGGCACCTGCAGCTCACTCTCGACCGGGAGATCGACCGGTCCCGTCGCGCCGAGCGGACCGAGCAGTCGGACGGACCGCGCCCGCTCTCCGTCCTGCTGCTGGAGATCACCGGCTTCGAGGCGGTGATCGCCGAACAGGGCCGGGGCCGGGCCAACGCCGTGCTGCGCGACCTCGCCCAGCGCCTGGGTATGGAGATCCGCCGCTCGGACACCCTGGGCCGGTACAGCGGGGAGGAGTTCCTCGTCGTGCTGCCCGACACCGGGGGCGAGGGCGCGGCGCACGTCGCCGAACGCCTGGTCTGGTCGGTGCGCCGCCACCTGCTGCTGGACTGGTCCTCCGGCGCACGCGAGGACCGCCGACCGCACGGCAACGGCCTGACCGCCGCCGTCGGCATCGCCGTCCTGCCCGACGACGGCAGCCATGCCGCCGTCCTCCTGCGGGCCGCCGACCGGGCCCTCGCCGCGGCCCGTTCGGCCGGCGGTGACTGCTGGCGAAGTGCTGTTTCCCTACAGGTCTCTTCACGGTCGGACAACGGCTCCGACGCCGAGCGTGATCGTTCGGAAAAGCCCGGTAGTCTGTCGGCCTGTGCCGGACGGGAGCCCCTCACCCCACCGGACACTTCCAACACGCCTGCCATCGTGGCGGGGCGCGACGCGCTTTCGCAGCCGGTCGACTAGCCGGTCAACCGTGCGCCCAGCCTGGCTGAATTAATGCCTTAGTAAGGTAAACGCATGACGACGACCAACCCCCGAATTCCGGTAACCAAGGCCGTGGTACCCGCGGCCGGCCTGGGCACGCGCTTCCTTCCCGCGACCAAGGCCACGCCCAAGGAGATGCTGCCCGTCGTCGACAAGCCGGCGATCCAGTACGTCGTCGAGGAGGCCGCCTCCGCGGGGCTCTCCGACATACTGATGGTGACCGGCCGCAACAAGCGTGCCCTGGAGGACCACTTCGACCGGGCGTACGAGCTGGAGGAGCTCCTCGCCCGCAAGGGTGACCAGGACCGCCTGCGCCGCGTCCGCGAGTCCGTCGAGCTCGCCAACATGCACTACGTCCGCCAGGGCGACCCCAAGGGCCTCGGCCACGCCGTCTCGGTCGCCGAGCAGCACGTCGCCGGCCAGCCCTTCGCCGTCCTCCTCGGCGACGACCTGATCGATCCGCGCGACCCGCTGCTCTCCCGCATGATCGAGGTGCAGCAGGAGCTCGGCGGCTCGGTCGTCGCCCTCATGGAGGTCGACCCCTCCCAGATCCACCTGTACGGCTGCGCCGCCGTCAAGGCCAACGGCTTCGGCGAGGACGTCTTCCAGGTGACCGACCTGGTCGAGAAGCCCGACACCGCGGACGCCCCGTCGAACTACGCGGTCATCGGCCGCTACGTGCTCGACCCCTCCGTCTTCGACGTGCTGCGCGACACCCCGCCCGGCCGCGGCGGCGAGATCCAGCTCACCGACGCCCTGCGCGAGCTGACCAACCGCGACGCCTCGGTCGGCGGCCAGGTGCACGGCGTGCTCTTCAAGGGCCGCCGCTACGACACCGGTGACCGCTCGGACTACCTGCGCGCTATCGTCCGACTGGCCTCCGAGCGCGAGGACCTGGGCCCGGAGTTCCGCTCCTGGCTCCGTGACTTCGTCAGCTCCGAGATGCAGGACTGACACACGACAGAGAGCGAGTGAGCCGATGACCGGGTCCACGGAGAGCACCAACAGCCCCTCCAGCTGCTGCGGAGGTTCCGCGGACCCGGCATCGGCTCCTGCTTTTCCGGCCGCCGGACCGGGCACGATTCCGGGTGCCGCTCCGGGAGGTGTGTCGGGCGGTGTTTCGGGTGCCGCTCCGGGGGGCGGGCACGGGGGTGGCCCGGCTGGTGGCCACGGGGGGTCCGGAGGTGGCCACGGCCGGATGTGGAGCGTCGACGAGCACTTGGCCGACGTGCTCGCCGGCATCGGCCCGCTCCCCGTCATCGAGCTCCAGCTGCTGGACGCCCAGGGCTGCCGGCTCGCCGAGGACGTCGTCGCCGACGGTGACCTGCCGGCCTTCGACAACAGCTCGATGGACGGGTACGCCGTCCGCACCGCCGACACCGCCGGCGCCACCGACCAGTACCCCTCGGTCCTGGCCGTGGTCGGTGACATCGCCGCCGGCGCCGGTGAACTGCCCCGGGTCGGGCCCGGTCAGGCCGCCCGGATCATGACCGGCGCCCCCGTGCCGCCCGGCGCCGAGGCGGTCGCCCCGGTCGAGTGGACCGACGGCGGCACCGGCACCGGCCTGGCCGCCGACGCGATGACGGCCCGTGGCACCGGGGGGCGCCCGGGTACCTCGGGTGCCGCCGGTGCTCCTGCTGCTTCTGGTCCTTCCGGTGTTCCTGGTTCCTCCGCTGCTTCTGATGCTCCCGGTTCCTCCGGTTCCTCCGGTTCCTCCGGAGCTTCCGGTGCCTTCGACGAGGAGGAGGTCCGGGTACTGCGACCGGTCACCGAGGGAGCCCACATCCGTCGCCGCGGCAGCGACGTCCGGGCGGGCACCAAGGTGCTCGACGCGGGGACCCTGCTCGGCCCCACCCAGCTCGGCCTGCTCGCGGCGATCGGCCGCGCCACGGTGAAGGTCCACCCCCGTCCGCGCGTGGTGGTGATCTCCACCGGCAGCGAACTGGTCCCGCCCGGCGAGCCCGTCGGCCCCGGCCGGATCCCCGACTCCAACAGCTTCACCCTCACCGCCGCCGCCCGCGACGCCGGTGCCATCGCCTACCGGGTCGGCGGCGTCCCCGACGACCCGGAGGTGCTGCGGGCCGTCCTGGACGAGCAACTCGGCCGCGCCGACCTGATCGTCACCAGCGGCGGGGTCAGCGTCGGCGCGTACGACGTGGTCAAGGAGGCGCTGCAGCCGTCGGCGCCCCAGGGCGGCGCGGTTGGAAGTGAGGGTGCCGCGGGCGAGGACGCCGGCGGTGCGGCCTCGGGCGCGCCTGCGGGTGCAGGTGCGAGTGCTGGTGCAGGTACAAGTGCGGGTGCGGCTGCTGGTGCCGGCGCTGGGGGCGACTACGGGCGGGTGGACTTCCGGAAGCTGCGGATGCAGCCCGGCAAGCCGCAGGGCTTCGGCCGGGTCGGCCCCGGCCGGGGCGTCCCGCTGCTCGCCCTGCCCGGCAACCCGGTGAGCTCGTACATCTCCTTCGAGCTCTTCGTCCGCCCGCTCATCCGGACCATGCTCGGCGCCACCGACATCCACCGCCCGACCGTCCGGGCCACCTGCCCGGCCGCGCTGCGCTCCCCGGCCGGCCGCCGGCAGTTCCTCCGCGGCCGGTACACCGCCGAGGGCGCCACCGTCACACCCGTCGGCGGTGAGGGCTCGCACCTGGTCGGCGCCCTGGCCAGGGCCAACTGCCTGATCGTCGTGGACGAGGACACCGTCGAGGTGCCGGTGGGCAGCGAGGTCCAGGTCGTCCTGCTCACCGACTGAGGCGCGTCCGGCGGGCCGTCTCAGAAGCTGACACGGCCCGTCCCACGCCCGGTCCGGAGCTGGGGGTACGGTAGCGCGGTACTCGACCGCGCGCCCCCTGGAGCACCCTCGTGAGCACAGCCCCCGCCCCCGACGACCGCCCCGTACCCGGCGACCGCCTCACCCACGTCGACGAGCAGGGCGCGGCGCGGATGGTCGACGTGTCGGAGAAGGCCACCACCGTCCGCACCGCCGTCGCCGCCGGGCGGGTCCGGGTCTCCCCCCGGGTGGTCGAGCTGCTGCGCGGCGAGGGAGTGCCCAAGGGCGACGCCCTCGCCGTCGCGCGGATCGCCGGGATCATGGGTGCCAAGAAGACCCCCGAACTGATTCCGCTCTGCCACCCGATCGCCATCTCGGGCGTCAAGGTCGATCTGTCCGTCACCGACGAGGCCGTCGAGATCACCGCCACCGTGAAGACCGCCGACCGCACCGGCGTCGAGATGGAGGCCCTGACCGCCGTCGCCGTCGCCGGACTCACCGTGATCGACATGGTCAAGGCCGTCGACAAGGCCGCCGCCATCGAGGACGTCCGGGTGCTCAGCAAGACCGGCGGCAAGAGCGGCGACTGGCAGCGCGGGACCGGAGACGTCGCGTGAGGGCGCTCGCCGTCACCGTCTCCAACCGCGCCTCGGCCGGTGTCTACGAGGACAAGGGCGGCCCGCTGCTCATCGCCGGCCTGCGCGCGATGGGCTTCGAGGCCGACGGCCCGCGTGTCGTCCCCGACGGCGAACCCGTCGAGGCGGCCCTGCGGGAGGCCGTCGCGGCCGGCTACGACGTCGTCCTCACCACCGGCGGCACCGGTATCTCGCCGATGGACCTGACGCCCGAGATGACCGCCCGGGTCGTCGACCGTCCGATCCCCGGTATCGCCGAGGCCATCCGGGCGTACGGCCGGGAGAAGGTCCCGACCTCGGCGCTGTCCCGGGGGCTCGCCGGCCTCGCCGGACGTACCCTGATCGTCAACCTGCCGGGCTCGACCGGCGGCGTCAAGGACGGCCTGGCCGTGCTGCAGCCGCTGCTCGTGCACGCCGTCGACCAGCTGCGCGGCGGCGACCACCCCCGGCCCGACGCCTCCGCGGCCGGATCCCCCGAGGAGCCGGACGCGGACCCCGCCGACCCCGGGAGTACGCACTGAACGCCGGCTGGCCGGTAGAACTCCACGAGGGGGACGTCGCGCTGCGCCCGATCCGGGCCCGCGACCAGCGCGAGTGGAACGAGGTCAGCCGTCGCAACCGGGACTGGCTGCGCCGCTGGGAGGCCACCGTCCCGCCCGGCCCGGCCGGCCGCACCGCCGGACCGCGCCCCACCTACCGGCAGATGGTCCGCTACCTCCGCAGCGAGGCCTCGGCCGGTCGGATGCTCCCCTTCGTCGTGCTCCACCAGGGCCGCCTGGTCGGCCAGCTGACCGTCGGCGGGATCACCTGGGGCTCGATGTGCTCGGCCAACGTCGGGTACTGGATCGACGAGGAGGTGGCCGGGCGGGGCATCATGCCGACCGCGGTCGCCCTTTCGGTGGACCACTGTTTCCGCACGCTCGGACTGCACCGGATCGAGGTGTGCATCCGCCCGGAGAACGGGCCGAGCCGCCGGGTCGTCGAAAAGCTCGGGTTCCGTTCGGAGGGAATGCGTCCACGCTATCTGCACATCGACGGCGACTGGCGTGACCATCTGGTGTACGTGCTGACCGCGGAGGAGGTCCCCGAGGGGATGCTGGACCGCTGGCGGGCGCTCAGTTCCGGGCGACGCACCGGAAATTGAATATATGTTCGAACGAAATATCAATATGGCATCGGCCTGCCGACGGACAGGCACAAATACCGGCAAAATAGTCGGAGAATCAGCTTGATCACACGACACGCCGCGCCAAATTGCTGCCGGGCCTTCGCCTGCGCCCGTACGGTGTGAAACGTGAGCAGTAGCGGCCTTATCTACGCCGTCATCGTAGGGGCCTGGGCCGCCTATCTGGTGCCGATGTGGCTCCGCAGGCAGGACGAGCTCAATGAGGCGCGCCCGACGGAGCGCTTCAGCACCGCCATCCGCCTGCTGGCCGGGCGTTCGGCGCTGGAGCGGCGGGCATCCCGGGCCCTGGGCGACGAGCGGCGCGACGACGGCGAACGAAGCGACGGGCAGGGCGACGGGCGCGGTGGCGACCCGAGCACTGCGGACGACGCGCACCCCGCGGGCACCACCGGTGCCGTGGGGGAGTCCGGCATGCCCGGCGACTCCGGCGTGCCCGGGTTCGGCGGCGCTCCGGCGGCCGGCGGGGCCGATGGTTCCGTCGGAGCCGCGGCGGCGGAGGGCGGACCCTCCGGTGACCGCGCCGTCGAGCGCGTCGTCCGGCACGTCGTCGAGCGGACGCCGGAGTCCTCGCGCGGCCCTGACGAGCGCGCCCCCGGCCGGGCCGCGGACCACGGACAGGACCGATCCGGCGACCGTGACCCGGGACGGCGGGGCGGCATTGACCGTCGGGCCCAGCTGCTGGCCCGTCGGCGGCGGATGGTCACCGTCCTCTTCCTGGCCTTCGCGGTCGGTGCCGTCGTCGCGGCCGTCGCTGGTCTCGCCTTCCTCTGGGTCCCGGCCGTGCCGGCGATCCTGCTCACCCTCTACATCGGTCACCTGCGCAAGCTCGAACGCCAGCGGTACGAGGTGAAGCTCGACCGTGTCCGCGCGGCCCAGGCGGCCGAGCGGCTGCGCGACCGCGAGCGTCAGCGGGCCGGCATCGGCGGCCCGGCGCCGGTGGCGGACGCCCCGGAGCCCCGCGCGGACGAGACGGACGAGCCCGCGCGCCCGCACCTGAAGCTGGCGGCCGAGCCGTCGCCACAGGTCGTGCGCGCAGCCGGTCCGGCCTCCGCACTGGTCGAGGCGACCGACCACGAGGAGTGGGTGGACGGCATGCGCGAGCGCGCCGCGGCCGGCCCGGACTCGTGGGAACCCGTGCCCGTCCCGCTGCCGACCTACGTCACGGCGCCGGTGGCTCCGCGGGTGAACCGAGGTCTCGACCTCTCGGCCCCCGGCACCTGGACCGCCGGCCGCCCCGCGGAATCCCGCACCACTCCGCTCTTCGACCAGTACGCCGCCGACCCGTCCGCGGCCGACGACTACGCCGGCCGACCCCGAGCCGCCAACGAATGAGGCCCCGACCAGCCCCGCTCCGCCGGGGGTGGTCACGAGCCCCCTCCGAAAGGTGCTAGAGTTTCTTCTCGTTGGGGCTGTGGCGCAGTCCGGTAGCGCACCTCGTTCGCATCGAGGGGGTCAGGGGTTCGAATCCCCTCAGCTCCACCCAACAGGACCCCGCCCGATCGCTTCGATCGGGCGGGGTTTCTTCGTTCCCCCGGGTGTTCGACGCGACGCCCGCGCCCCGGACGGGGCCCGGCGGACCCCCGCCCAACGGCGGCGTGACGCACCCCACTTCCCGTGAGGTGCCGGGCGGCCTCCCGTGCGGTGTCCACCCGTCGTGTCGTGTCGGACGGCTGACGCTTCGCCATGGCCGGCTCCCCTCTCGTTCGACCGCGCCGCGGTGGCGCGTGATCGGCTCGAACCCGGCTTCTCGGGGCGCTATTCCAACCCGGGGCGACAGTTCACACGTTCGAGTGATGTCCGGGTGATCGGGGATTTCTTCGCGGATCCTCGCGGTTCCGAGGGGCAAGGGCGGCGGCGGATCCGCGCAGCGCTGCTGCCCCGCGGCCGGACCGCGGTTCAGCCGTGCGGATCCTTGACAACTACAACGGGACATCGGGCGTGATGGAGGCAGTACTGGGTGACGCTTCCGAGGAGCGCGCCGGCCGGGGCGCCGTACCCGCGGCTGCCGAGGACGAGCGCGGCGGCACCCTCGGCGGTGGTGACCAGGGTCGGGCCGGGCGGGCCGGCCCGCAGACGGCGCCGGACGGCGGCGGGGGCGCCCGGGCGGAGCGTCGCGGCGAGCGCTTCGTCGAGGATGCGGGCGGCGGAGCGTTCGGCCTCGAAGCCGTCCAGCAGAGGGAGGGCGAGGCCGTGCTCGCCGTACAGGCTGGGGAACTCCCAGACGGTCACGGCCTCCAACGGGCGGCCGGTCAGCAGGGCCAGACCGGCGGCCCAGCGCACGGCGGCGTGGGAGAGGGGGGAGCCGTCCACCCCCACCACGACCGTTCCGTGCGGCGGGAAGCCCATGGATCGAGCGTAGGCCGGAAAGACGGCCGGGGGCCGACCGGAACGGGTCCGGTCGGCCCCCGGGACGGGGTGGCGGGGTGGCGGCGTCAGGGCCGGCCCGAGCCGGAGTACGGGTCGGGCTGCGGGGCCCCGGCCTGCGGGGGGACGCTGCCGTAGCGAACGGGGCGCTGCCCCCGGGGGAAGCGGGTGATGCGGTAGCCCGCGACACCGGCGAGTGCGGCCAGGGCACCGCCGGCCAGGGTCCAGAACCAGCGGCTGTTCCAACCGGAGAGCCAGCCCGAGTACCAGTGGTCCTCGTCCTCCTCCGGGGCGGCGGCCTTGGCACCGGCCGCGGCGCCGGGGTTGACCGGCGGCACCAGCGGGGCCTTGAGCGAGCCGCCCTCGGGCTGGGCGTTGTCCGCGTCGCCCTTCGCCGTCACCTTCAGCTGGACGGCGGCGGCGAGGCCGAGGTCCTGCTGGGGGGCGTCGGCGAGGGAGAGCCGGACGTAGTAGGTGCCCGGCAGCGGGTCGCCGGACCAGGGCTCGGCCCAGGAGCGGACCTCGCGCAGGGTGCAGCTGAGGGCCAGCGACGCGGTCGCGGCCTCGGCGGTGGCGTTCTGGGTGCCGGCGGTGCAGGACTGGCGGCGCCGCAGGCCGTCGAAGACCTCGACGCTCCAGGTCTGCGGGCCGTGGCGGTCCGCAGAGGGGGCCAGGGAGACGGTGAGCCCCACCGAGGGGGTCTGGCCCTCGGAGGCCCCGAACGACCAGTACAGGTAGTCACCCGTGGAGGCGGAGACCTTGGCGTCCTGCCCGGGGGCGAGGGTGACGGCGGTGAGGAAGGAGGTGCCCGCCTTGGTGACCGGAGCGGTCGTACTGCCTCCGCTCGCCGAGGGCGAGGGCGAGGCAGCCGACGCCGGAGCGGCCGGGAGCGCCAGCAGCGAGGCCAGCGCGACCGGGGCCAACAGCCGCCGCACGACGGAGCGAGCGGAGCGGCCGGAGGAAGGCGCGGACAGGGAGGGAAGAGAGGTCAGTCGCATGGTCAGTTCTCCCGCCAGACAGCGATCCGCCAGCGGGCGATCCAGCCGAACAGCAGGCCGGTCAGCAGGCCGGCCAGGGTGAGTACCAGCAGCAGGATCCAGCCGCGGCCGAGGCCCATGGCGGGGCCGTCCGGTGCCGGGGAGGTGGCGGCCAGGTCGACCGTCAGCTCCAGCGGCAGGCCCGGTTCGGCCTGCACCCCGGCCTGCGGGGCGAGCGAGTTGCTGACGACCAGGCAGACCGTGGTGTCCCCCGCCTTGCTGCTGGGCGAGGCGGACGCCTTGGACGAGGAGTCGTCGTCATCGTCGTCCGCGGCCTTGCCGGTCGACCAGCGCAGACCGGTGGAGATCACGTCGGTCCGCCCGCTGCCGGCGTCGGTGCCGCGTACGAGCTCCTGGCCGGTGGTACTGGTGGCCTGCAACAGCACGCCGTAGTCCCGGTTCACGGCGCGGTCGACGGAGACGCTCACCGAGGCGCGGAGTTCCTGGCCGGCCTTCACCGGGACGCGGTAGACCCGGTGCTCGGAGAACTTCTCACGGTCGCTGTACACCCCGGGGGTGAGCACCGGGGCGCTCTCGCACTTGTCGGTGCCCGAGGTCTTCACCGGAGTGACGGTGTAGGTGTCCTTGGAGCGGTCGACCAGCTGCTTCACCTTCTCGGTGAGCTGCTCCTGGGTGTGGACGTCGGTGTAGGTGCCGCCGGTGGCGTTGGCGATGCACAGCAGCTGCTGACGGGTCTTGTCGTCGTGCGCCAGGCCGAGGGTGTCGATCACCAGGTGGATGCCCTGGGCGGCGAGCTCGCGGGCCACGTCACAGGGGTCCGGCGGGGCGCAGGAGTCCTCGCCGTCGGTGATCAGCACCACGCGGCGGGTGGTCTCACCCTTGCCGAGGTCCTGGGCCGCGCCGCGCAGGGCGAGGCCGATCGGCGTCCAGCCGGTCGGGCGGAGGGTCGCCACGGCGGTCTTGGCCTCGGTCTTGTCGGTCTTGCCGACCGGGAAGAGCTGCTTGGTGTCGAGGCAGCCCTGGGCCTTGTCGTCGCCGGGGTAGTTCGCCCCGAGGGTGCGGATGCCGAACTCGGTCTCCGCGGGGAGGGCGTCGATCACCTCGTTCAGCGACTGCTGGGCCACGGAGATGCGGCTCTTGCCCTGGATGTCGGTGGCCCGCATGGAGCCGCTGACATCGAGCACGAGGTTGACACGAGGGGCTTCCTTGCGGGCAGTGGAGCCGGCTGATGGTTCGTCGGCGTGGGCGGGCAGGCCGCTGAGCAGCGCGCCGCCGGTTATCGCCAGGGCGGCAAGTAGCCTGCCGAGCCTGGCCTGCGGTCGTCGTCCGGTAGTCACGCGCGAATCCTAGGGATCATCAGTTCGTGGTGGCCAACGAGGGGAGGTGTGCGGCCGGCCTCGATCCGGGCGCGAACTACTGTGCGCCGGGGGGTGATCGGGCGCCCGGAGTGCGGGTTCGCACCGGCCTTACGGCCTCCCGTTACGCTTCGGCGAAGGGGCGGGGAGCAGCGTTTCGCCGGGCTGCGCGAGGGCGGGACCAGGCCCGGACGGCCTGCCGGGCGCGGGTGCGCGCATGGGACGCGGCGTACGAAGTGGATGCGGACGGTGGGCTGCGGCCGGTCGTATCAGCAGGCGACCCGGCGGACGGCCCGGTGGACTGCTCGGACGGCGGGTCGTGGGCCGGCGCGGAGGGGGCGGTGATGGAGATCGAGGTGGATGTCCGGGGAGGACGTCTGCCGGACCGGCTGCCGGGTGCGCCGCTGCGGACGCCATTGGCGGGTTCGCAGATACGGCTGCGGGTCTCGTCGGCGCACTCGGACGCGCTGCTGCGGCGACTGCCGGCCGGGCGTCCCGCGGCGCGGGTGCTGGCGGTCCGGAGCCTGGAAGCAGGCGCCGAGGCGGCGCAGACCCTGACCGGGGCCGTGGACCGCGTCGAGCCCGGGGAGCCGCGATGACACGCACCGCTGCGCTGACCCGCTACCACCTCGAACTCCTGCTGCGTTCGCACGGCTGGTTGCCGCCGTTCCTCGCCTACGCGCTGCTGATGGTGATCGGGGTGTCCGGCGGCAACCCGTTGCTGGGGGATCTCGGCTACGGCTCGGCGGTGCTCCTGCCGATCACTGCGTGGTACGTGCGGTGCGCGCTGACCGCGGAGCCCGCGACCTCGCGGGCCTGCCTGGTGGCGGCAGCCGGGGCGTTCCGGGTCCACGCGGCCGCCCTGCTGGCCGCGCTGGCGGCAGGTCTGCTGCTCGCCCTCGGCGGGACCCTGGCGTTGCGGGCGGTGAGCGGGGAGGTGGCGGATCCCCAAGCGGCGCAGCCGCCGGTGGGGGAGGCGCTGTCGGCAGGCCTCCTGGCCTCGGTGGTCTGCGTGCTGCTGGGGGCGGCGGTCGGCGCGCTCAGCTGTCGACCGGTGCTGCTGCGTCGGCAGTACGGGATCCCGCTGGCCCTGGCGCTGTGGCGGGGGTGCTGGTGGCCTCGGCCTCCCCGGCGAACGCCGCAGTGCGGGGGCTCGTCAGCGGCTCGCGGACCGGACGGGTTGCCTGGCCGTGGGCCGAGTTGGCGGTCGCGGTCATCCTGCTGGTCCTGGTGGTGTCCGCCTCCGCGGCGATGGCGGGGCGGCGGGTCGAGTAGCTGCACCGTCCGGGCGGTGGGCACGGGCCGTGGGCTCGGTCGGCGGCCTCGGGCGGTGGGCTCGGGCGGTGGGCTCGGTCGGCGGGCGGGTATGGCTGGGGTGGCCGCAGCCGGGAGGAGGCAGGTACGGCTCTCCGGCGGGCGAGGAGCGGGGTGTCGGGTGACCGGCCACCCTGCGGGTATCGCATGACAGCACCGGGGACACACCGGTCGGAAACACCATGAACACGGATAGCCCCTCGTTAGGGTGACGAAATGGGGCACCGGAGTCGCTGCGCCGGCGCCCGGGGCCCGCCGGCGCTCCCGACACGGCCGGCACGGCACGTCCGATGAACTGGAAGGACCCGCACGTGAGCAACCTGTTCGCGATCGCCTACCCGGATCTGGCCACCGCTCAGGCCGTACGCAACGAGGCGATCGGCCTCCAGAAGCAGAAGCTGATCGAACTTGAGGACGCCGTCGTGGTCGAGTGCCGCGCCGACGGGAAGATCAAGTTGCACCAGCAGGTCAGTACCACGGGGGCGGGTGCCGCCTCGGGTGCCCTGTGGGGCGGTGTGATCGGCCTGCTGTTCTTCATGCCGTTCCTCGGAGCAGCCGTCGGCGGTGCCACCGGTGCCGCGGTCGGGGCGTCCACCGACATCGGCGTCGACGACAACTTCATGCGGGAGGTCGGTCAGCACCTCCAGCCGGGTACGGCAGCGGTGTTCCTGCTGGTCCGCAAGGCGACCGCGGACAAGGTGGTGCCGGCCCTGGCCCGCTTCGGGGGCCAGATCATCCAGACCTCGCTCTCGGCCGCAGCGGAGGCCGAGCTGAAGGCCACCATCGAGGCGTCCCGGACACAGGAACCGACCCAGGCCGTCTGACTCCGGACCCGGGCGACCCGCCGGGGCCGCCCGCCCCTTCGTCCTGCCGCGCATCCGACCGCCGGAGCCCGCCGACCGACCGCACCGGCCCTGCCCGCACCGGGCGCCCGCGACCGCCGTAACCGACCCCTTGCCGGAGCCCGTAGGCCGGCCGCTCAGCCGCTCAGCCGCTCAGCCCGGGGCGGACGGGCCGACCCCGTCCGCCCCGCGGTAGGCCGGTGTCCGCGCCGCCCACGGTCCGCGGTTCCGTACACACCGCCGCAGAGATCCGCCGGCCGTACCCACTTGCCCGCCGTACCCGCTGCACCCCCCGCGGCCTACTTGCCGGCAGCTCTCCGTACGACAGGGGCCCTCCGTACGACGGGGGCGCCCGCCCGCAGGACCCTTGTCCGTGGGGCTGAGGCCCCGGCCGGGACTCCGTCCCACCCCAACCCCGACCACGCACACATGTCGACAGGACGGCCCGTGGCGACACCCTCCGCCGTGACGAGGTCCACCGGCCGACCGCTCCGGACCGTGAAGACCCGCCGGTACACCGAACTGGCCCTCGTGCTGGCTGCGGTGCTGATCGCCGTGTTCGGCTACATCGAGGTCGGCGTCAACATCGACGGCACGGTGCCCGCCGATGCGGTCGAGTACGGGGCGGCGCTGGGGGTGCTGGCCCTGGTGGCGCACGCGGTGATCCGCCGGAAGGCGCCGTACGCCGATCCGCTGCTGCTGCCGATCGCCGTGCTGCTGAACGGGATCGGCCTGGTCGCCATCTATCGGCTGGACCGGGCGACCGCGGCGAGCGGGTCGACGGGGGACGGGGCGGCGCAGACGCAGCTTCTCTGGTCGACCCTCGGGGTGGGGCTGTTCATCGCCGTCGTCCTGCTGCTGCGCGACCACAAGCGGCTGCAGCGCTACGCCTACATCGGCGCCCTGGCGGCCCTGGTGCTGCTCGTCCTGCCGATCTTCTTCCCGCCGGTGTACGGGTCGCGGATCTGGATCAAGGTCGGTCCGCTCTCCTTCCAGCCGGGGGAGTTCGCCAAGGTCCTGCTGGCGATCTTCTTCGCGGCGTACCTGGCGGTGCACCGGGACGCGCTGGCCCTCACGGGGCGCCGGGTGCTGTGGTTCCGGCTGCCGCGCGGGCGGGTGCTCGGGCCGGTGCTGCTGATCTGGGCGGCGTTCGTGAACGTCCTGGTGCTGGAGACGGACCTCGGGACCTCGCTGCTGTTCTTCGGCCTGTTCGTGATCATGCTCTACGTGGCCACCGCCCGCAGCGGCTGGATCGCCATCGGGCTGTTCCTGGCGGCGGTGGCCGCCGTCGCCGTGGGCCGACTGTCGCCGCACGTGCACAGCCGGGTCAACGACTGGCTGGACCCGCTCGGCTCGATCGAGGCGGGCCGGGGCGCCAACCAGATCGCGCAGTCGCTGTTCGCCTTCGCCTGGGGCGGGGAGCTCGGGACCGGGCTCGGCAACGGTCACTCGGCACTGATCGGCTTCGCGGCCAAGTCCGACTTCATCCTGGCCACCATCGGCGAGGAGCTGGGGCTGGTCGGGCTGTTCTCGGTGTTCCTGCTCTACGCACTGCTGGTCTCGCGGGGGTTCCGGACCGGGCTCGCCCTGCGCGACCCGTTCGGGCGGCTGCTGGCGATCGGGCTGGCGGCGATCGTGGGGCTGCAGGTGTTCGTGGTGGCGGGCGGGGTGCTGGACCTCATCCCGCTCACCGGGATGACGCTGCCGTTCGTGGCCCAGGGCGGTTCGTCGGTCGTGACCAACTGGATCATCGTCGCCCTGCTGGTGCGGATGAGCGATCTCGCGCGCAGGCCCGACCCCGCCGTGGAGGTCTGATGCGCCGCCGCACGCCGCCGGTGCCGGGAAACGGCCCGCAGGGGCTTCCCGGGATCTCGGTGACCGGCCGCCGGGCCGGCACCTTCTGTCTACTGCTGATCGTGGCGCTCTGCGTCCAGGCGACCCGGGTGCAAGTGTTCGAGGCGAAGGAGCTCAACCACAATCCGGCCAACCAGCGGCTGACCATCGAGCGCTACTCGCAGCCGCGCGGCGCCATCCGGGTCGGCGCCGACACCGTCACCGGGTCGGTCGCCACCGGCGGGCGGTACGAGTACAAGCGCACGTACACCGACGGGCCGCTGTACGCGGCGGTGACCGGCTACTCCTCGCAGACCTACGGGAACTCCCAGCTCGAAGGGGTCGACGACGAACTGCTCTCCGGGATCGACCCGCGGCTGTCGAGCTGGGCGGTCTGGGACGCCGTCGCGCGCAGGCAGAACCCGGGCGGCGACGTCCGCACCACCATCGACCGGGACGCCCAGCAGGCTGCCATGCGCGGGCTGGGGCGCCAGAAGGGGGCGGTCGCCGCGATCGAGCCGGCGACCGGGCGGATCCTGGCGCTGGCGAGCACGCCCTCGTACGATCCCGGGTCCTTCGCCGGGTCGACCTCCACCGACCAGGCGGCGTGGAACAGGCTGCAGGACGACCCCGACCAGCCGATGCTCAACCGGGCGCTGCGCCAGACCTACCCGCCCGGCTCGACGTTCAAGGTGGTGACCGCGGCGGCGGCGCTGGCGCACGGAGTCGTCACGGACATCGACGCGCCGACCGGGGCGCCGCACCCGTACGTCCTGCCGGGCGCGACGACCCCGCTGGTCAACGACACCGCGGCCTGCGACCGTCCGGCGCTCTCGCTGGACACCGCGATGGTGCTGAGCTGCAACTCGGTCCTCGGCTACCTCGGGGTGCAGGTGGGGCTGGACCGGTTGGTGTCGACGGCGGAGGGCTTCGGCTTCAACGATCCGCGGCTGGACGTTCCGGTGCGGGCGGCGCGGTCCAACATCGACACCGAGATGGACGAGTCGCAGGTCGCGCTCTCCTCGATCGGGCAGTACGACACGGCGGCGACGCCGCTGGTGATGGCGATGGTCGCCGCCGGGGTCGCCAACGACGGCGTGGTGATGCATCCACAGCTTGTGGACAGACTGACCAGGAGCGACGGCACCGACGTGCAGGTGATGAAGCCCAGCGAGTACCGGCGGGCGCTGACCCCGGAGGTGGCAGGGCAGGTGCAGCGGCTGATGACCGACGTGGTCGAGAAGGGCACCGGGCGCAACGCCCGGATTCCCGGAGCGGTGGTGGGCGGCAAGACCGGGACGGCTCAGCACGGGGTGGACAACGCGGGCGTGCCGTACGCGTGGTTCATCTCCTGGGCCCGGCCGGCCGGGTCGGACGAGGCGCCGCCGGTCGCGGTCGCGGTGGTGATCGCCGACAGCACGGCCGACGAGGTGACGGGTGGCGGACTGGCGGCGCCGATCGCCCGGTCGGTGATGCAGGCCGTGCTCAACGGCTGACCTGCCGCCGCGCCCCGCCGCCGGGTCCCTGCCGCCGACCCCCTGCCGCCGACCCCCTGCCGACTGGCCCTGCCGCCAGGCCCCGCCGATCCTCCCGCCGACCCGCAGGCGACTACCCCCCACCCCCCGCCGCCCGTCTGACCTGGGCACTTAGCCTCACCGGGAATGATCCGCCGCGTGCGAAGTGTCCGGTTCGTCCAGTCCTGCAGGACAATTCGTACAATGCGTGCCGCTTGTCTGTTCGTTTGCGACACTGGTGCATTCGCGGGGTACTGTCCCATGTTTGTTCGGTTGGTCCACGATGTCGCCCCATGAGGCATCGGCGGCCGCCCGCTAGGACACCCTCCCCCGCCTAGAAAGATCAGCGTTTTGGCCAGCAACACCCTTGGCGCGCTCCTGCTCCGGCGCAAGCCCGTCGCCACCCTGATCGCCGAGAGCGAGGGCAAGGACGCCCTCCCGGCCGGCGCGCCCGAGGAGGGCGGACGCTCCGGCATCCACCTGCGCCGCTCGATCGGTCTCTGGCAGCTGTCCTCGATCGGCATCGGTGCGACCATCGGCACCGGCATCTTCTTCGTGCTGAGCACCGCCGTGCCGTCCGCCGGTCCGGCCGTCGTGCTGTCGTTCGTGATCGCCGCGATCACTGCGGGCCTCACCGCGCTCTGCTACGCCGAGATGGCGTCCGCGATACCGGTCTCCGGCTCGTCCTACTCGTACGCCTACGCCACCCTCGGCGAGGGCGTCGCGTTCGGCGTCGGCATCTGCCTGCTGATGGAGTACGGCGTCTCGGCCTCCGCGATCGCGGTGAGCTGGGCCGAGTACCTCAACAAGTTCCTCGACCTGGCCTTCGGCTTCGAGATCCCGGCGGCGCTCTCCAGTGCTCCCGGCAACGGCACGGGCGGCGTGTTCAACCTGCCCGCCGTGATCCTGGTCGGCCTGGTCTGCATCCTGCTGGTGCGCGGTGTCAGCGAGTCGGTCAAGGTCAACGCGGTCATGGTGGCCATCAAGATCGCGATCCTGGTGCTGTTCGTCTGCGTCGGTCTGACCGGCTTCCACTCGGGCAACCTCACCCCGTTCATGCCGCTGGGCTTCGCGGGCGTCCAGGTCGCGGCCTCCAGCATCTTCTTCTCCTTCATCGGTCTGGACGCCGTGTCCACCGCCGGTGAGGAGGTCAAGAACCCGCGTCGCACCCTGCCGCTGGCGATCATCATCTCGCTGGTCGTGGTGACCCTGCTCTACGTCGCCGTGGCCGTCACCGGCATCGGCGCCCAGCCGTGGGAGAAGTTCGACGGCCAGGAGGCCGGTCTCGCCCAGATCCTGCAGGACATCACCGGCCAGGGCTGGCCGGCCATGCTCTTCGCCGCCGGCGCGATCATCTCGATCTTCAGCATCACTCTCGTGGTGATCTACGGCCAGACCCGCATCCTGTACTCGATGGGCCGCGACGGCCTGCTGCCCCGCCGCTTCGCCCAGGTCTCGCCGCGCACCGGCACCCCCGTCTGGAACACCGTGGTCGTCGGCCTCGGCGTCGGCGCGCTGGCCGCCTTCGTGCCGCTGCGGGTGCTGGCCGACATCACCAGCCTCGGCACCCTGGTCGCCTTCACGGTCGTCAGCATCGGCGTGATCGTCCTGCGCCGCACCCAGCCCGACCTGCCGCGCGGCTTCAAGGTCCCGGGCTACCCGGTGGTCCCGCTGCTCAGCATCGCCTTCTGCCTCTTCCTGATCAAGGACCTGCACGCCGACACCTTCCTGGCGGGTGCGATCGCCCTGGTGGTGGGCCTGGCCGTGTACTTCGGCTACGGCATCAAGCACTCCAAGCTGAACCGGACGGACGCGCAGGAGCAGCCCGTCCCGGCCGTGACCAAGGCCGACTGAGCCGCCGGACGGCACCCCTTTCCGGGCCGCCGGCCGGTTCCGACCGCCGGCGGCCCGGGAATCCCACCCGGCACTCCCTTCACGGACATGGCGACACGGCGTGGCCCCCACCCATAACCTTCCTCCATGGTGAGCACCCGGACGCCCGGACAGTCCCGCCCGCGCGGCCGTTTCACCGGCCGGGGCGGCACCCCGGCCCAGCCCCCCGCCGTCGGACCACCGGCGAGACCCGGACGATTGCGCCGCGGACTGCCCCGGCAGCCCGTCCCCCGCCAGCGGGGGAGCGGTGGCGGCGGTCCCTCCTCCGAACGGCTGAATCCCGCCGGGATGGCGGGCAGACGCTGGGTGCAGGCCCTCGGCTGTGCCGTCGCCGCCGGTTGGGCGGCGGCCTTCCCGCTCGTCTCGGACCTCCCCAACCAGCGGCTCTGGGGCGCCGTCGCCGCCCCCTCCTACACCGTCGCCGCCCTGCTCTGTCTGACCCTGCCGCGCCGGATCGCGGCCCGTGCCGCAGCGGCCGTCGCCCTGCTCGGGGCCGTCGTGGTGCCCCTCGCGGTACTCGCCCTGGAGGGCCGCCACCAGTCCGAGGTGATGGTGGTCGAACGCTCCGCGCACCTGCTGCTCACCACCGGCAGCCCGTATCTCCCCGACCCCGCCGTGGTCACCGACTACAACCCCTACCTGCCCGCGATGGCGCTGTTCGGCATGCCCCGGGCCCTGGTGGGGGACGCCGGCGCGGTGGCGCAGGTGGCCGGGGACGCCCGGATCTGGTTCGCGCTGGCCTTCCTGGGCTGCCTGCTGGCCACCTGGCGGCTGCTGAACCCCGGCCCCCGGTACGGGCTGCGCCGGGCGGCGATGCTGCCGATGGCGGTGCTGACCGCCTCCCCGCTGATCGCGCTCGCCCTGGTCGTCGGCGGCGTGGACCTGCCGCTGATCGGGGTGCTCTGCCTGGCGATGGCCCTGGCCGAACGGGACCGCGTCGTCCCCGCCGGGCTGGTGTTGGCGCTCGCCTGCACCCTGAAGTGGACGGCCTGGCCCGCCCTGCCGGTGGCGGCGCTGCTGATCTGGCGGCTGTACGGGCGGCGCCCGGCCGCCCGGGCCGCGCTGGTGGCGCTGGGCACCGGGCTGGCGGTGATGGTGCCGTCCGCGCTCGCCCGCTCGGACGCGCTGCGCGAACAGGTGGTCCGCTTCCCGCTGGGCCTCACCGCGATCCAGACGCCGGCCGGGAGCCCGTTGCCGGGCAAGGTGCTGGCGGGCTTCGGCCCGACCGGGCACACCGTCTCACTGGCGCTGATGACGGTCGGCGGGCTCGGGGTGGCGATCTGGCTGCTGGCCCGGCCGCCGGTCTCGGCGATCGCGGCGGCCGACCTGCTGGCGGCCGGGCTGACGATCGCGTTCATGCTGGCGCCGGCCGGGCGCTTCGGCTACCTGGCGCTGCCGACGGTCCTGGTGATCTGGCCCCGGCTGGCGGCGGCCCGCTGGCGCGGGAGGCCGTGCGTACCGGCGACCTGCCTGTTGGTCGGCCGGGCGGCCCCGGCGCTGCCCGGCCCGCGCTGAGCGGCGTCCCGCCCGGCCCGCACTGAGTGGCGTCCCGCCCGGCCCCCGCCCCGTCGACACGCGAAGCCCCCGCCCCGCCGAGTCCGCGCCGGGCAGCTGGGCAGCCGGGCGGGTGGTGGCAGGACGGGGGCTTCGGGTGTCGGCGCGGCCGGGTCGGTCAGCGGCCGGCCATCAGCACGGAGGCGACCGCCGGGCCGGCGGCGTCGGCGCCGTGGCCGCCGCCCTCGACCTCGGCCGCGACGGCGAGGTTGCCGCGGTAGGCGGTGAACCAGCTGTTGGAGGTCTCGATGCCGGTCGCCTCGGCGGAGCCGGTCTTGGCGCCGACGTCACCGCTGACCGAGGCCATCGCGCCCTTGGCGGTGCCCTCCTTGGCGGTCGCGGCCATCATCGAGCGCAGGCCGGAGGCGACCTCGGCGGAGAGCGTGCGGGGGGCCTTCGGCTGCGGCAGGCCCGCGATCAGGATCGGCTGCTTGAACTCGCCGGACTTGACGGTGGCGGTGATCGAGGCGATGGCCAGCGGGTTCATCTGGACCTTGCCCTGCCCGATCATCTGCATGGCCCACTCGTCCTTGTTGCTGCCCGGGTCCGGCACGCTGCCGTCGGCGTTCGAGAGGCCGGTCTTCCACTCCAGGCCGATGCCGTAGACCTCCTTGGCGGTGCTGCCGAGGGTGCTGGGCTTGAGGCTGGTCCTGGCCTGCTCGATGAAGGCGGTGTTGCAGGAGATCATGAAGTCCTGCTTGAGCGTGTTGGTCGGGTAGACGTCGGTGAAGGAGTTCGGGATCGCCCTGGGGTTGGTGCTCTTCGCCGGGCAGGGGACGACCGTGTCGGGGGTGACCCCGGCCTCCAGCAGGGCGGTGGCCGAGACGATCTTCATCGTCGAGCCGGGCGCGGACTTGCCGTCGAAGGCGCGGTTGAACTCCCCGGCCGAGTTGGCGAAGGCCAGGACGTGGCCGGTGCTCGGCTCGATCGCCACGATCGAGCCCGGCTTGCCCTTGAAGTCCGCGACGGCCTTCTCGGCGGCGGCCTGGAGGGCGTTGTCGATGGTCAGCTTGAGCGGCTTGGACTGCTTGGGCTCGATGATCTTGTAGATGGTCTCGGTCTCGTTCTTCGGACCGGTGATCACCACGCCGCTGCCCACCGTGTTCGGGTCGGCGTTCGGGTCGTCCTTGGCCAGGCTCTGCACGGTGGCCTGCAGCCGGGTGAACATGGCCGGGGTGAAGGTGGCGGAGGTGATCCGGGCGTTGTTGCGGTCCACCAGGCCGGTCGGGGCGGAGAAGATCTTCTCGGTGGAGATCGTCTCGCCCTGGCCGAGCTTGGGGTGGATCACCGAGGGGTCCCAGCGGACGGCGGTGGTGTTGTCGCTCATCTTGAGGACGCCGAGGAAGCCGTCGTAGTCCCAGGTCTTGTTGGTGCCCTCGAACTCGGCCTTCGCCTTGAAGCCCATCAGCAGCCCGGTCGGGCCCGCGGTGGGCGAGGCGGACGCGGCGGCCGACGGGTCCGCGGACGCCGACGGTTTGGCGGACGGCTTCGCCGAGGGGTTGCCGGTGGCCGAGGCGTACGCGGCGGGCGTGGCCGGGCCGCCCGGCGTCAGGGCCAGCGCGGTCGGCCTGACCTTGTCCCGGAAGGCGGTCAGTGCGGTGGTCGCGGCACCCGGGTCGTCGGTCAGCGCGGCGGCCTTGGAGATGTCCCCGGCGGCCCAGGCGTCCAGGAAGGCCTTGGCGCCGGCGGTGGCCTGCTCCGGGGTCGGGGGTTCGGCCAGCACCGTGCGGGCCTTCGGCTTCCCGGACTCGCCGCCCGAGTCGTCGGAGCCGGCGACGAGGCTGTACGCCCCGTAGCCGCCGGCCGCGAGCATGGCGACGGACATGCCGCTGATGATGCCGATCGTGGCGCCTCTGCGCATGGTGCTGCTCCCCCAAGGGTCTGGCCGACTGGCGGGCGGCCGGAGGCGGCCGGACACCCATACGGGCTCAGCGTAGGCAGATCGCCTCGGTACGCTCACGAAACGCCCGGGTCTTGTGACGGTTCTGGTACGTGTCGCGCACCCGTCCGGCACGCGGGCGTGACCTGGATCTCAGTCCGGGGTCTCAGTCCGGCGGTCGCGGCCCGGGGCGCGGGCTCAGATCCAGCTGTTGAACCACATCCGCTTGCGCCAGTCGTCCATCGGGATCGTCTCCCCGGTGAACAGCGGGTGGAAGAAGAGGAAGTTCCACATGATCAGCAGGACCAGCAGGCCGGCCACCGCGCTGCCGATGAACCGGCGGTCCCGGCCCGCCTGTGCCGGGCCGATCAGTGCGCCGACCAGCATGGTCACCGCGAGCACCACGAACGGCACGAAGGCCACCGCGTAGAACAGGAAGATCGTCCGGTGCTGGTAGGCGAACCAGGGCAGGTAGCCCGCGGCCAGGCCGCAGAGCACCGCGCCGGCCCGCCAGTCCCGCCGGGCCGCCCAGCGGTACAGGCAGTAGACCAGCGCCACCAGGCCGGCCCACCAGAGCAGCGGGGTGCCGATGCCCAGCACCTCGCGGGCGCACTCCGCGGTGGGGCAGCCGTTCTGGCCCTGCTTGGGGGACTCGTAGAAGAAGGAGACGGGCCGGCCCACCACCAGCCAGCTCCACGGGTTGGACTGGTAGGTGTGCGGGCTGGTCAGGCTGGTGTGGAAGTCGTACATCGTCGAGTGGTAGTGCCAGAGCGCGCGCAGGCCCTCCGGCAGCCAGGTCGCGCCGTCCCGGCCGGCCGCCCAGTCCCGGCCCCAGCCGCCCTTGCCGGGCGCGTTGCTGCTGGCGAACCAGCCCCACCAGGAGGTGACGTAGACGACCGCCGAGGCGACGACGATCGACAGGAAGGCCGGCCCCGCGTCCCGGACCAGCGTCCACCAGTACGGGCGGCGGGCACCGGCCAGCCGGCGCGCGCCCACGTCCCACAGCACCGTCATCAGGCCGAAGGCCGCCGCGACGTACATGCCGGACCACTTGGTGGCGCAGGTCAGGCCGACGCAGACGCCGGCCGCGATCCGGTACGGGCGCCAGCCCAGGTTGAGCCGTTCGGCCAGGGCGGAGTTCTCCACCGCGCCGATCCGGGCGGCGATCGCGGCCCGGGTGCGGTCGCGGTCCAGCAGCAGGAAGCCGAACGCGGCGAGGATCCAGAACATCACCACGAGGTCCAGCAGGGCGGCCCGGCTGAGCACGAAGTGCAGCCCGTCCACCGCCAGCAGCAGCCCCGCCACGCACCCCAGCAGCGTCGACCGGAACAGTCGGCGGGCGATCCGGGCGACCATCAGGATCGACAGCGTGCCCAGCAGCGCCACCGCGAATCGCCAGCCGAACGGGTTCATCCCGAACAGCTGGATCCCGATGCCGATGATCCACTTGCCGACCGGCGGGTGCACCACGTAGGCCGCGTCGGTGCGCTGCGGCACCTGTTCGCCGGGCTCCATGATCAGCTGGTTGGCGTTGTCCGACCAGTTGGTCTCGAAGCCGCCGTGCCAGAGCGCGTAGGCGTCCTTGGCGTAGTACGTCTCGTCGAAGATGATCGCGTACGGCTGGTCGAGGTCCGAGAACCGCAGCAGACCGCCGAACAGCGCCACCGCCAGCGGGCCCAGCCAGCCGGCCCAGCGGCACAGCCACGACCAGAGCGGCTCCGGCAGCGCCACGCCCCAGCGGGCGAGCAGCGGCGACGGCGGCACCCGACGCGGGGTCACCCGCGGACCGTCCGGCATCGGCGGTACCAGGCGCTCGGCGAGCGGCGCGGGCTCCGGCGCCGCGTAGCCGTACCGGGTCAGCCGACGCAGCCACGCGGGGCGCCCGGGGCGTTCCGGGCCCGGCTCGCCGCCAGGCGGGACGGGCTCCGCGCCGCGCGGCGCCGGGACGACGGGGGACGGCTGGTCCGTCAGGACCGGCACGCCGACGCCGCCCGACGGGGTGCGGTCTGTACCAGTGGGCGTCTGCGCCGCCGTGTCGCCGTTCATCCGCCACATCGTAGGGGCGGGAAATGAGTGCGGTACGGCTCCCTCCGAAGCTGCCCGAATCGTCACCAAAAGCGGCAGTCCCCACCGACCGGCGCCGGGTCGTCCGACGGCCTGGGAGGATGGGGACCGTGACAGGAGTACTCGTACTGGCAGGCACCCCCATCGGCGACGTCTCGGACGCCCCGCCCCGGCTGCTCACCGAGCTGTCCGGCGCCGACGTCATCGCTGCCGAGGACACCCGGCGGCTGCGCCGGCTCACCCAGGCGCTCGGGGTGACCCCGGCCGGGCGGGTGCTCTCCTACTTCGAGGGCAACGAGGTCGGCCGCACCCCCGAACTGGTCGAGGCGCTGCTCGGCGGCGCCCGGGTACTGCTGGTCACCGACGCCGGGATGCCCTCCGTCTCCGACCCCGGCTACCGGCTGGTGGCCGCCGCCGTCGAGGCCGGCATCAAGGTGACCGCGGTCCCCGGCCCGTCCGCCGTGCTCACCGCGCTCGCGCTCTCCGGCCTGCCGGTCGACCGCTTCACCTTCGAGGGCTTCCTGCCCCGCAAGACCGGCGACCGGGCCCGCCAGCTCGCCTCGATCGCCGCCGAGCCGCGCACCATGGTCTTCTTCGAGGCCCCGCACCGGATCGCCGAGGCGCTCGCCGCGATGGCCGTGGCCTTCGGCGCGGAGCGGCCCGCCGCGGTCTGCCGCGAGCTGACCAAGACCTACGAGGAGGTGAAGCGCGGGCCGATCGGCGAACTCGCCGCCTGGGCCGCGGAGGGAGTCAAGGGCGAGATCACCGTGGTCGTCGCCGGCGCCCCGCCGGCCGCCCCGCAGGAGCTCACCCCCGCCGAACTGGCCCGCCTGGTCGCGGTGCGCGAGGAGGCCGGGGAGCGCCGCAAGGAGGCCATCGCGGCGGTCGCGGCCGAGCTGTCGCTGCCCAAGCGGGAGGTGTTCGACGCGGTGGTCGCCGCCAAGAACGCGGGCTCCGGGGCCGCTCCGGCCAGGTAGTGCCGCCGCGTCGTCCGGCGCGTACCTTGGAGGGAAGGCCCCGGTCAACGCCTGCGGAGCCGAAGCTTCGCCCGCCTTTCGGCAAAGGGACCACCCGGCTTCGGCAAGGGAAGGCCAACAGGCGTCCAAGCTTGGACAAGCCGGGCATCGGCCGGGCCGGCCCGGGCATTCCCCGGTACGGAAAGACCCGAGCCGGGCGACCGCCCGGCGGGCACTGGGAGACGGCTATGAGCGAGACGATCGGCAGCCCCCTCAGTGGCAGGGCGCTGAGCGACCCCGACCCCACCCCTGCGCGCAAGCCGGCGGTGGAGACCGTCCGGGAGGCGTACTCCTTCGCCTGCCTGAACTGCGCGTACGGCTGGGAGCAGGCGTACGACATCGAGCACCGCACGGCCCGCGACGGGCACGTGGCGATCGAGTACCACGCCAACGGGGTCCGGGTGCCGTCGCCGCTGCTGAAGCCGACGTGCCCGGGCTGCGGCGGGCACACCGTCCGCATCATGCGCGCCGGGCGGGTCGCCCTGGCCGACCAGCCCTGGCAGCACGCCCCCGGCTACCCGGCGCACGCCGAGCCGGCCGGGGCACCTGCGGTGGCCGGGCCGGTGCGGACGCCCGGACGCTGGGCCCGGTTCTGGTCGCGGATGCGCGGCTGACGGCCACCGCAGCGGGGCCGCCCTCCCGGTGACCGGTCGAGGGCGGCCTCCGCGCACGACTAAGCTTGCCGACCATGGCGGCAACTGCACAGCACAGCACCACGGGGGCGACGGCCCCCGCGTTCTACGTCACCACCCCGATCTACTACGTCAACGATCGCCCCCACCTCGGCCACGCGTACACCACCGTGGCGGGCGACGTGCTGACCCGCTGGCACCGCCAGCGCGGCGAGCGGGTGTGGTACCTGACCGGCACCGACGAGCACGGTCAGAAGATCCTGCGGACCGCCGAGGCCAACGGCGTCAGCCCGCAGGAGTGGTGCGACAAGCTCGTCGAGGAGGCCTGGAAGCCGCTCTGGGAGCACCTGGAGATCGCCAACGACGACTTCATCCGCACCACCCAGCGCCGCCACACCGACCGGGTGCAGGAGTTCGTCCAGGACCTGTACGACAAGGGCGAGATCTACAAGGGCGGCTACTCCGGCCCGTACTGCGTCGGCTGCGAGGAGTACAAGCTCCCCGCCGAACTGCTCGACGGCGCCACCGCGGACGAGAAGCTCTGCCCCGTGCACAAGCGGCCGGTCGAGTGGCTGGAGGAGGAGAACTACTTCTTCCGCCTCTCCGCGTACGGCCCGAAGCTGCTGGAGTTCTACGCCGCCAACCCCGGCTTCATCGCCCCCGAGTCCGCCCGCAACGAGGTGCTGCGCTTCGTCGAGCAGGGACTGCAGGACCTCTCCATCTCCCGCTCCACCTTCGACTGGGGCGTGCCGCTGCCCTGGGACGAGAAGCATGTCCTCTACGTGTGGGTGGACGCGCTGCAGAACTACATCACCGCGGCCGGCTACGGCGCCGACCCGGAGCGCTTCGCCGAGCTGTGGCCCGCCTCGGTGCACCTGGTCGGCAAGGACATCCTGCGCTTCCACGCGGTGATCTGGCCCGCCATGCTGATGGCCGCCGGCCTGCCGCTGCCCAAGCGCGTGGTCGCCAACGGCTGGCTGATGGTCGGCGGCGAGAAGATGTCGAAGTCCAACCTGACCGGCATCTCCCCCACCGACCTCACCTCGCACTTCGGGGTCGACGCCTACCGGTACTACTTCCTGCGGGCCATCCCGTTCGGCACCGACGGCTCCTTCTCCTGGGAGGACTTCTCCGCGCGGTACACCTCCGAGCTGGCCAACGACTTCGGCAACCTGGCCTCCCGGGTCGCCGCCATGGTCGGCAAGTACTTCGACGGCGCCCTGCCCGCCTCCGCCGCGCACGGCCCGGCCGAGCAGGCCGTCGCCGACGGGCTGACCCGGGCCGCCGACCTGGCCGACCGCCGGATCGGCGAGGAGCTGGACTTCGCGGGCGGCCTCGCGGCGGTCTTCGAGTTCGTCAAGCAGGTCAACGGCTACCTCACCGAGCAGGAGCCGTGGAAGGTCGCCAAGGACGACTCCGCGGAGGGCCGCGCCCGCCTCGCGACCATCCTCTACACGGCCGCCGAGTCGCTGCGCGCCACCGCCGTGCTGCTCAACCCGGTCATGCCGTCGACCGCCGAGAAGCTGTGGGCCTCGCTCGGTGCCGCGGAGGGCCTGGGCGAGCTGTCCGCGCAGACCGTCGCCACCGTCGCGGACTGGGGCCGGCTGCCCGCCGGGGCCACCGTGACCAAGGGCGAGATCCTGTTCCCCCGTCTGGAAGAGAAGCCTGCCGCCTGATGGCCGCCAAGGACGACGACCGGTCGACGCCGCCGCCCCTGCCCGCCCCGCTGGCGGTGGCGGTGGCCGACTCGCACACCCACCTGGACATGCAGTCCGGCACCCCCGCCGAGGGCCTGGCCCGCGCCGCCTCGGTCGGGGTGACCAGCGTCGTCCAGGTCGGCTGCGACGTACCCGGCTCGCGCTGGGCCGCCGAGCTGGCGGCCGAGTTCGAGCAGGTGCACGCGGCCGTCGCCCTGCACCCCAACGAGGCGCCCCGGATCTTCCTGGGCGACCCCGACGGGTGGTCCGGGCAGCAGCGCCCGGCCGGCGGGCAGGCCGCCCTGGACGCCGCCCTCGCCGAGATCGACGCGCTCGCCGCCCTGCCGCAGGTCCGCGCCGTCGGCGAGACCGGCCTCGACTACTTCCGCACCGGTCCGGAGGGCGTCGAGATCCAGAAGGAGTCCTTCCGCCGGCATATCGAGATGGCCAAGCGGCACGACAAGGCGCTGGTCATCCACGACCGCGACGCCCACGACGACGTCATCGCCGTCCTGCTGGAGGAGGGCGCCCCCGAGCGCACCGTCTTCCACTGCTACTCCGGCGACGCCGCGATGGCCCGGGTCTGCGCCGAGCACGGCTGGTACCTCTCCTTCGCCGGCCCGGTCACCTTCAAGGCCAACCAGCCGCTGCGCGACGCCCTCGCCGCCACCCCGCTCGACCGCGTCCTGGTCGAGACCGACGCGCCCTTCCTCACCCCGCACCCCTACCGGGGCCGCCCCAACGCGCCGTACCTGATCCCGGTCACGGTCCGCTCGATGGCCGCCACCCTGGGCCTGAACGAGGACGAGCTCGCCACCGCCATCGCGGCCAACACGGCGCGGGCGTTCGGGTACTGAGCCGCACCGGGCGCCCGGCGGGCCGGGCCGGGCGTCCGGGACGCGGCCCCCGCGCCCGTATCCTTGGCCCGTGAGCACCACCGACCCCACCCCTGACAGCCACCTGCTGGGCGCCGCCGACATCCGGGAGCTGGCCGCCGCGTTCGGCGTGAAGCCGACCAAGCAGCGCGGACAGAACTTCGTCATCGACGGCAACACCGTGCGGCGCATCGTGCGGGCCGCCGAGGTGACCGCCGAGGACGCGGTGGTGGAGGTCGGGCCCGGCCTCGGCTCGCTCACCCTGGCGCTGCTGGAGGTCGCCCGGCACGTCACGGCCGTCGAGATCGACCCCGTCCTGGCGCAGCACCTGCCGGACACCGTCGCCGCCCGGATGCCCGCCAGAACCGGCGCCTTCGACCTGGTGTTCAGCGACGCCATGGAGGTCACCGAGCTGCCCGGGCCCGCGCCCACCGCGCTCGTCGCCAACCTCCCCTACAACGTGGCCGTGCCGGTCCTGCTGCACATGCTCGCCACCTTCCCGAGCATCGAGCGCACCCTGGTGATGGTGCAGAGCGAGGTCGCCGACCGGCTCGCCGCCAAGCCCGGCAACAAGGTCTACGGCGTCCCCTCGGTCAAGGCCAACTGGTACGCCGACGTGAAGCGGGCCGGCGCGATCGGACGCAACGTCTTCTGGCCCGCCCCCAACGTCGACTCCGGCCTCGTCTCGCTGATCCGCCGCGAACCGCCGAGCACCACCGCCACCCGCGAACAGGTCTTCGCGGTGGTCGACGCCGCCTTCGCCCAGCGCCGCAAGACCCTGCGCGCCGCCCTCGCCGGCTGGGCCGGCTCCGCCGCCGGGGCCGAGCAGGCGCTCGCCGCCGCCGGCATCGACCACAAGCTGCGCGGCGAGATGCTGACGGTCGAACAGTTCGCCGCCATCGCCGAGCACCGGCCCGCCCGCCCGGAGCAGCCCGCCGCGTCCGGGCGGACGCGGCAGGACAAGCCGCAGCAGGACCCGTCCCGGGAGGCCGAGTGATCACCGTACGCGTCCCCGCCAAGGTCAACGTCCAGCTGGGGGTCGGCGGGCTGCGCGCCGACGGCTTCCACGACCTGGCCAACGTCTTCTTCGCGGTCGCCCTCGGCGACGAGGTCACCGCCACCGCCGGCGCCCCCGGCAGCGGCGTCACCCTCGACTGCACCGGTCCCGACGCCGCCGCCGTCCCGCTCGACGACAGCAACCTCGCCGCCCGCGCCGCCCGGCTGCTCGCCGCCCGCCACGGCCTGCCCGAGCCCGACGTCCACCTGCACATCGCCAAGGCCATCCCGGTCGCCGGCGGCATGGCCGGCGGCAGCGCCGACGGCGCCGCCGCGCTCGTCGCCTGCGACGCCCTCTGGCAGCTCGACACCCCGGCCGAGGTCCTGCACGAACTCGCCGCCGAACTCGGCTCCGACGTGCCCTTCGCCCTGCTCGGCGGCGTCGCCCTCGGCCGCGGCCGCGGCGAGATCCTGGAGCCGCTGACCGTCACCGGCACCTACCACTGGGTCTTCGCCGTCGCCGACGGCGGCCTCTCCACCCCCGCCGTCTTCCGCGAGTGCGACCGCCTCCGCGAGGACGCCGGCACCGGCTCCACCGAGGCCGACGTCCCCACCCCCGACGCCGACCCCGCCCTTCTCGCCGCCCTCGCCGACGGCGACCCGGCCGCAGTAGCCGCCGCCCTCGCCAACGACCTGCAGGCCGCCGCCCTCTCGCTGCGCCCCGCCCTCGCCGACACCCTGCGGGCCGGCACCGAGGCCGGCGCGATCGGCGCCCTGGTCTCCGGATCCGGGCCCACCTGCGCCTTCCTCACCAAGGACGCCGACTCCGCCGCCGCCGTCGCCGAGGCCCTGCGCAGCTCCGGCACCTGCCGTGCCGCGCACCCCACCCACGGGCCGGTGCCGGGCGCCGCGGTGATCGGCGGCTGAGCCGCCCGGGCCGGGCCACTAGGCTGGGTGGGATCGGGGCGCCCCCCGAGAGATCGGGACCGCCCCCGAGACCGTCCAACCCAGGAGCGCAGCACACGTGGCCGTCAACCTCGCCACCATCGAGTCCGTCACGAAGGTCTACGGCACCCGGGCCCTTCTCGACGGGGTCAGCCTCGGCGTCAGTGAGGGCGACCGGATCGGCGTCGTCGGCCGCAACGGCGACGGCAAGACCACCCTGATCCGGATGCTCGCCAAGCTGGAGGAGCCCGATGGCGGCCGGATCACCCACTCCGGCGGCCTCCAGCTCGCCGTCCTCACCCAGCACGACTCGCTCGACCCGAAGGCCACCATCCGGCACGAGGTGATCGCCGACCGGGCCGACCACGAGTGGCTCGGCGACGCCCGCATCCGCGACATCATCGAGGGCCTCTTCGGCGGCCTCGACCTGCCCGGCTTCGCCGACGGCCTGGACACTGTGATCGGCCCGCTCTCCGGCGGCGAGCGCCGCCGGATCGCCCTCGCCAAGCTGCTGCTCGGCTCGCCCGACCTGATCGTCCTCGACGAGCCCACCAACCACCTCGACGTCGAGGGCATCGCCTGGCTCGCGCAGCACCTCCAGAACCGCCGCTCCGCCCTGGTCTGCGTCACCCACGACCGCTGGTTCCTCGACCAGGTCTGCACCCGCATGTGGGACGTCCAGCACGGCACCGTCCACGAGTACGAGGGCGGCTACTCCGACTACGTCTTCGCCCGCGCCGAGCGCTCCCGGATCGAGGCCGTCGAGGAGCAGAAGCGCCAGAACCTCGCCCGCAAGGAGCTGGCCTGGCTGCGCCGCGGCGCCCCCGCCCGCACCTCCAAGCCCCGCTACCGGATCGAGGCCGCCAACGCCCTGATCGCCGACGTGCCGGAGCCGCGGGACAAGAGCGAGCTGATGAAGTTCGCCAACGCCCGCCTCGGCCGGACCGTCTTCGAACTGGAGAACGTCACCGTCAAGGCCGGCCCCAAGCTGCTGCTGGAGAACCTCACCTGGCAGCTCGGCCCCGGCGACCGGATCGGCCTGCTCGGCGTCAACGGCGCCGGCAAGACCTCGCTGCTGCGCGCCCTGCGCGACGCGTACGCCTCCGAGGGCGACGTCCAGCCCGACTCCGGCGTGATCAAGGTCGGCAAGACCGTCCGGCTGGCCTACCTCTCCCAGGAGGTCGCCGAACTCGACCCGGCCATCCGGGTGCTGCAGGCCGTCGAGCAGGTGCGCTCCCGGGTCGACCTCGGCAAGGGCCGCGAGATGAGCGCCGGCCAGCTGTGCGAGCAGTTCGGCTTCGGCAAGGACAAGCAGTGGACCCCGGTCGGCGACCTCTCCGGCGGTGAGCGCCGCCGCCTCCAACTGCTGCGCCTGCTGATGGACGAGCCCAACGTGCTCTTCCTCGACGAGCCCACCAACGACCTCGACATCGAGACCCTCAACCAGCTGGAGGACCTGCTCGACGGCTGGCCCGGCTCGATGGTCGTGATCAGCCACGACCGCTTCTTCATCGAGCGCACCACCGACGTCGTCCACGCCCTGCTCGGCGACCGCAGGCTGCGGATGCTGCCGAACGGCATCGACGAGTACCTGGAGCGGCGGGCCCGGATGGCCGCCGCGGCCGCGAGTGCCGCGGTCGCGGCCCAGCCGGTGGCCGAGGCGCCCGGCAAGTCCGCCGGGGACGTGCGGGTGGCCAAGAAGGAGATGCAGAAGCTGGAGCGGCAGATCGCCAAGCTGGACGAGAAGGAGTCCAAGCTGCACACCCAGCTCGCCGAGCACGCCGCCGACTTCTCCAAGGTCGCCGAGCTGGACACCCAGCTGCGGGCGGTCCGGGAGGAGAAGGAGGCGCTGGAGATGAGCTGGCTGGAGCTGGCCGAGCAGGTCTGATCCCGGGGGGCGCCGCCGGGAGCGGGCCGGGGCGGGCTGCCGGGAGCGGGCCGGGCCTGGGCGTCGGTGTCGGGCGGGCTCTGGGCGGATTCCCCCGCGGTCAGGGCCGGTCCCCCGCCAGCAGGGCTTCGAGTTCGTCCGCCGCACGGCCCAGCGCACTGCGCTTCGGGTCGTGCGGCCGGGTCGGACGGGCCGCCGCCCGCGTCGGTGGCCGGTGTGCCCGGGCGGCCTCCGTGAGGTCGTCCAGCGCCCGCCGCACCCGGGCCGCCTCCGCCTGGTCCGGCACCCGGCCGCCGTAGCGCAGCTGCGCCGCGTACGCCGCCACCGCGCCCGACAGCCGTTCCAGCGCCGCCGTCGCGGGCAGCCACTGCTCGGCCAGCCGTCCGGTCGGCGGCGGCTCGGCGAGCCCCTGCTCCACCTCCTGGCGGGCGTCGGCCAGCGCCCGGTAGGCGGTGCGCCGCAGCCACACCTCGGCGACCGGCTCCTCGTCCGCCCGCACCACCGAGGCCAGGTAGGCCCGGAGCGCGCCGGCCGCCGCGACCAGCCGGGGCTCGATCCGGTGCCGGGGCCGGTCCGGCCAGAGCAGGCAGCCGAACAGCAGCACGATGGCACTGGCCAGCACGGTGTCCAGCACCCGGGGCCAGAACTCCGCCGCGCCGCTCTGCCCTCCCAGCTGCAGCAGGATCAGCGCCATCGGGGTCATCGCCACCGTGTTCAGCCCGTAGTGCGCCGCCGTCACGTACGGCAGCAGTGCCACGCAGCCCGCCGCGATCGCCGTCAGCGCCCACGCGTTCGTGGTGAGGGAGAGCACCGCCGCGGTCACCGCCACCCCGAGCACCGTGCCGATCGAGCGGCTCACCGCCCGCAGGAACACCGACCCCAGATCCGGCTTCAGGACGAACGCGATCGTCATCGGCACCCAGTAGCTCCGGCTCAACGGCACGGCCACCGCCACCGCCTCGCCCACCGCGATGCACAGCGCCACCCGGAGGCCGTACCGCACCGAACCGCGGGACAGCAGCCGCACCCGCAGCCGCCACGGGTCTGGCGGCGGGGGCGGGGCGGTGCCCAGCACCGCCGGGCGGCCCGCCACCGTGTCCGCCGCCGCCCGCAGCGCCGCGTCCAGCGCCCGCCGGGACGGGGTGTCGGGCCCCCAGTCCGGCACCGTCACCCCGCCGCCACCGCGCTCCACCGCCCGCGCCAGCAGCGCCGGCACGGCCGCCACCTCGGGCGGCACCGGCCGCCAGGCCCACAGCAGCCCGGTCGCGGCCTCGGTCGCCGCCAGCGCGGCCTCGTACATCCGGCGCAGCCGGGCGGTGCGGGGCGAGTCCGGGGAGCGGCCGGCCGGCAGCAGGTCCTGCACCTGGTTCAGCCGGGCCGTCAGCAGCCGGCGGGAGTCCGCGCCCCGCGGCGTGCCCAGGTCCGCGAGGGTCCGCCCGAGCGCGTCGTACGCCGCCGCCAGGGCCCGGTTGCGCGGATCGGCGGCCGGGCTGCGGTAGCCGCGCAGCGGCAGCCCCAGGAGCAGCAGGAGGGCCGCGCCCGCCAGCATCATCGGCGGCCCCGCCCACCACGGGTCCGGCAGCGGCATGCCGCTGCCCAGCGCAGCCGACACCAGCAGCAGCATCCCGGCCGCCGAACCGCGCGGCCCGGTCGCGCTCCACGCACCCGAGACGAACGCCGTCAGCGTCAGCACCGCGGCCGACAGCGCGGTGGCGGCCCCGTACTCCTGGAGGGAACCGCCGATCAGCATCCCCAGCGCGGACGCCGCCACCGCCCCGGCGATCCGGGGAGAGCGCAGGCGGAGCGGTTCGACGCGGTCGTTCATGGTGGCGTGCATCGCCCCCAGGGCGGCGAACACCCCGAGATCCAGCCGACCCGCCAGCAGCCCCGCGGCCAGCGGCACCCCCGTGCCCACCGCCGCGCGCACCATCAGCGCCAGCGGCAGCGGCGGACGGGCGGGGCGCGCGGCCCTCGCCCACCAGGGGGTGGCGCCGGGACGCTCCGGACGGCGGGGTGACACCTGATCACATCCGATCCGCTGCTGGGCCTCCCGGAGCCCGGGGCACCGGCGGGGAGGCGGTCGCTGCTGTGCGACATTGCGCGGCAGATGGGGCGTACCGGTCGCAACCGGACGGTGGTCAGTCTAGCGGGCGACCGTCCTCCCCGCCCCGAGGTTCCCTTCTGTACGTGTCAAGTTCGTACCGATCGGGACCGGCGACACCATGGCCCCTGCCGGTCCGACGGAGGGGGTGGCTACGATGGCTGAGGCGACGTCTGTCCGACGGGGAGGGACGCGCCGAGCAGGACTGTACGACCGAGAAGTTGACGGTGTGTTGCGGTGCGGCGGCCCCCGAGGTCGCCCCGCGCACGGGGGAGAGGTGGATTGCTGTGGCAGACGAGCCTACGAGCGGTGGCGCAAGCGGCGGGAGCAGCACATACGCCCCGGGTGTGAGCGTGCCTTCGTCATGGTCCTTCGGCAACGGGCTGTTTGCGCGGCTCAAGGGCATGGCGCAGGCGAACTCCACGGCGGGCACGCTGGCCGCCGGGCTCGGCTCCAAGGACGTCAAGGTCGAGCTGGAGTCGCTGGAGGCCTTCCGCAAGAAGGTCACCCAGCTGCTCTCGGAGCTGGAGGGCACGCCCGCGTCCCCGTTCGCGCTGCAGGGCCAGAACCTGAGCGCGGGCAACCTGGGTACCGGGTTCTCCGAATCGACCGACCTGATGTCGGCCTACGACCGGGTGCAGCCGGTGCTGGTCACGATGTGCAAGGCGCTCATCCAGCAGATCGACGGCATGATCAAGGCGCTGGGAGCGACGGCGGCCAACTACGGCGGCAACGAGTCGCAGCAGACGGCCAACGTGAAGGCCGCCGGGGAGAGCGGCTCGTCGGGCGCGGGGAAGGGCAGCTTCTGATGGCGGCTCGCAACGCGCGTTTCACTGACACGGGGAGCAAGTGATGGCAGGCGGAACAAACTTCGAAGGCATCGACCACGCGAAGCTCAAGGCGATGGTCGCGAGCTCCAGTCCGGAGAAGGTCCTCGACCGCGCCGGAAAGCTGCGGGCCGCAGGCCGGCTGCTGGAGGATCTCGGCAAGGCGCTGAACGCGCACCTCGGGCAGATCGAGTGGGAGGGTCCGGCGGCCGAGAGCTTCAAGAGCTGGGCCACCAACCTCAACAAGTCGGCCGTGGCGATCGGCGAGTACTCCCGCAACGTCGGCGAGACCATGTCGCAGGCGGGCGAGGTGCTCAGCACCGTCAAGTCCGGCATACCGGCCGTGCCGACCGCCGACATCGCGGCGGTCGACAAGCACGGGAACCAGCCGGCGGCGGTCAAGGTGGCCGGCGGTGCGGCCGGCTTCGTGTTCGGCTTCGGCGGCGGTGAGGCTGTGGCCGACAAGGTCGCCAACGCCGTCAACGGCGACTGGGTCACGGACGCCGAGGCCCAGGCGGCGAAGAAGCGCGTCTACGCGGCGCACCAGGAGGCCATCCACCAGCTGGAGAAGCTGGGGCAGGCGTACACGGCGGCGACCGCGAAGCTGAACTCGCTCCAGCAGCCGGACCTGCCGAAGCCGCCCGGCAGCGACCAGAGCCGCGAGGACATGGAATCCGTACCGGTCGGCCCGGGTGGCAGCGGGCGCGGATCCGGTGAGCGCTACTTCACTCCGCCGCGCGGCGACCGTGGCCTCATTGAGGGCCACGGGCCGAGCGGTGACGGCCGGAACGACGACGGCGGTGGCGGCTCGATCCCGGGCCGTCCGCGCATCCCGGGGCCGGACGACAACGTCAAGTACCCGCCGCCGTTCCACAACGTGCCGCCGGACACGGGCGGGGTGGTCCCCGGCCCGAAGCCGACGCCGCTGCCGTGGGAGGGCGACCAGCGCCCGCCGGGCATCGACCTGAACAGCCTCCCGCCCGCGCCGACCGTGCCCGGCACACCGCCGACGTCGAACGGGAACCTGCCGCCGCTCACCCCGAATGGCCCGGGCCCGGTCGGTCCCGTCGGCCCCGGCGGCGGTGGCCAGCTCCCGGGACCCGGTCCCATCGGCCCCAACTACATCCCCGGCTCCGGCGGTGGGAACAACCCGAGCAAGTCCGGCACGGGCGGCTACAACCCGGGCCGCTCCACCGGCGGCCCGGTCTTCGGGGCCAAGGAGGCCGGCCCCAACGCCGCCCAGACCGCTCGCGGCAATGGCCCGATGGGTGGCACGGGCGGTATGGGTCCGGGCATGGGCGGGGGCGGCGGCTCCACCGGCGGCAGCTCGCGCGGCCGGGGGCTGGCCTCGACCGGTGGCGGTGTGGTCGGCGGCGCCAAGGGCCCGACGGCCGGCGGCGCGTTCACGCCGGGCGGCAGCGGCCTGCGCAGCCGGGCGGCCGGCGCCGGTGGCGGCGAGGCCGGCGGCGGTGGCCGCGCGGGTCAGGGCAACATGATGGGCGCCCCGATGGGTGGCGGCGCGGGTCGGAACGAGAAGGAGCGCCGCGAGCGCGCCGACTACCTCCACGAGGACGAGGAGACGTGGACCGACGGTACGCCGCGGAGCAACCCGGGCGTGATTGAGTAGGACTGATCGACTGCCCGGCCACTGGGTGCCCCCCGGTGGCCGGGCAGACCTGTCCGGGGGCACGGTCCTCGGCCGACGGGGAGAAGGACGAGGGAACTGGTATGCGGCGGACGAACGGGCGATCGCGGGCGCGTGGCATGGTGACGGCGCTGCTGGCGGCGGGAGTGATCGCAGGCCCGGCGGTGGCGCCCGCGGCAGCGGTGGATTCGATCCGTGACCAGCAGTGGTACCTGGATGCCATGAAGGCGCCGGACATGTGGAAGACCACCAAGGGCCGGGGCGTGACCGTTGCGGTGATCGATGCCGGATTCAAGACGGATCATCCGGATCTGGTGGGGCAGTTGCTGCCGGTCAAGGACTTCAGCGGTCTACCGAGCGACGCCGGATCGACCACGACCAACCACGGCACCAAGATGGCCGCGGTCATCGCGGGCAGTGGCAAGGGCATGGGCGGCAAGGGCGCCTACGGTCTGGCGCCCGAGGCCAAGATCCTCCCGGTGAAGATCAAGAACAACGGCAACTCCGGTACGACCGTGCCCACGTCGGAGTTCCTCGGTCAGATTTCGCAGGCCATCGTCTACGCCAGCGACCAGGGTGCCAAGGTCATCAGCATCTCGCAGGGCGAGCCGGTGGCGTCCGCCAGTGCCGCCGACGAGACGACGCTCAAGAACGCGGTGGCGCACGCGAACGCCAAGGGCGCGCTGGTGGTGGCGAGTGTCGGAAACAGCGCGGACAAGGGGAACCTGGCCGAGTACCCGGGTGCCCTGGGACCGGTGCTGGGCGTTGGCGCAGTGGACCGTGATGCCAATGTCGCCAGCTTCTCGCAGGTGGGTCCGCAGGTGGACCTGGTGGCGCCCGGAGCCGATATCTACGGGGCCTGCGCCAGCGAGTCCGGCTACTGCAAGGGCAACGGCACCTCCGACTCGACCGCCCTGGTGTCTGCATCCGCCGCCCTGGTCTGGTCGGTGCACCCCGACTGGACCGCGAACCAGGTGGCCCGGGTGCTGATCAACACTGCGGGCAAGCCGGCCGACGGGTCCACCCGCAACGAGCTCATCGGGTTCGGCGCCGTCCGTCCCCGGATCGCGCTGACCGAGCCCGGCGATCCCGGTCCGGCGGACGTGAACCCGCTGGTTGCCGCCGCCGCGAGCGGTGCGCCGTCGGCGCCTGCGCCGGGCGGTTCCACCGCGCCGGGTGCGAAGCCGACGGCGGCGCCCTCGGCCAGCGCGTCGGCGGCCCCGGTGCCGGGCGGACAGCAGCCGACGTCGGCACCGGTCGCGCAGCCCAAGGCCGACGAGGAGGCGGGCAGTTCCCTGCCGATCGTGGCCGGGGTGGCCGGTGCCGTGGTGGTGGTCGCGGTCGTGGTGTTCCTGGTGCTGCGCCGGCGGTCCGCCGCCGGTCGCGCCGCTGCGACGGACGGGCCGTCGGCGCCGCCCGCTGTGCCGGTTCCGGCCGGGTACCCGGCGGGCGGGTCGGGCCAGGGGCTGACCGCCCAGCCGTCCCGGCCGGCGCAGGCCCCGCACCCGTCGCAGCCGCCGCAGCCGCCGCAGTTCGGTGCGCCGATGCCGCCGCAGGGCGGGCCGGCCGCCCCGCCGGCCCCGCCGTCGTACGGCCCGCCGAGCCCGCCGCCGGGCGACAACCCGTACGCCCGCTGACCCGCCGGCCCGGCCGCGCCGCAGACGCCCGTACTCCCCCGTTCGCCGACCGGCGGGCGGGGGAGTCGGCGTTCGGGGGAGGGGGGATTCCATCGGCGCGCGCGCGTGCTGACGGGTGCGTGCGGGGCGGGGCGCGCCGGTGTCACCCGGGTGGCCGATGCCGGGTGTGCCGACGGGGCGTCAGGGTGGCGGTATGGATACGCAGCAGCACCCGCCACCAGGCCAGTTGCGTCGTGCCTCGGCCGCGGCGCTGATCGGTACGGCGATCGAGTTCTACGACTTCTTCATCTACGGAACGGCAGCGGCGCTTGCCTTCGGGCCGGTGTTCTTTCCGGACCTGGGCACGGTGGGGGCGCTGCTGGCGGCGTTCTCGGTGTACGCGGTGGCGTTCCTGGCGCGGCCGCTGGGGGCGGTGCTGTTCGGGCACTTCGGCGACCGGCTGGGGCGGAAGGCGACGCTGGTGGTGTCGCTGCTGCTGATGGGGGTGTCGACGGTGGCCGTCGGCCTGCTGCCGGGGTTCGCGGCGTGGGGGTGGTGGGCGCCGGCGCTGCTGGTGGTGCTGCGGGTGTGCCAGGGCATCGGGCTGGGCGGGGAGTGGGGCGGCGCGGCCCTGTTGATCGCGGAGAACGCGCCGGCCGGGCGGCGCGGCCGGTACGGGGCGTACCTGCAACTGGGGCCGACCCTGGGCTTCGCCCTGGCGAACGGCGTGTTCCTGGTGCTGACGCAGGTGCTGGACGACCGGGCCTTCCACAGCTGGGGGTGGCGGGTGCCGTTCCTGGCGTCGGTGGGGCTGGTGGCGGTCGGGCTGTTCGTCCGGCTGCGGCTGGTCGAGACGCCGCTGTTCCGGGCGGCGGAGCCGCGCGAGCGGATCCCGGTGGCGGAGGTGCTGCGCGACCACTGGCGGACGGTGCTGCTGGGCTGCGGTTCGATCACGGTCGGGTACGCGCTGTTCTACCTGACCACCACCTACGCGCTGGCCTACGCGACGACCGGGCTCGGGGTGCCGAGCACGGTGGTGCTGGGGATGCTGCTGGCCGGGGCGGCGGGCAAGGGGCTGACGGTCTGGGTGTCCGCCCGGCGCAGCGACCGCTGGGGCCGACGGCGGACGCTGCTGGGGGCGACGGGGCTGGCGCTGCTCTGGTCGCTGGTGCTGTTCCCGCTGCTGGAGACGGTGAGCCGGCCGCTGATGTTCCTCGGGCTGGCCGGGTCGATGGCGGTGCTGGGGTGTCTGCTGGGGCCGGTGGCGGCGTTCCTGCCGGAGCTGTTCCCGACCCGGGTGCGCTATACGGGGGCTGCCCTGACGTACAACCTCGGCGGGGTGGTGGGCGGGGCGACCACGCCGCTGATCGCGACCCGGCTGACGGAGGCGTACGGGACGGCGGCGCCGGTGGGCTGGTACGTGGCGGGGCTGGGGGTGCTGGCGCTGCTCTGTCTGCGGCTGCTGCCGGAGACGACGGGCCGGGACCTGGCGGCGGTGCTGCCGGAGTCGGTGCGGGCCCGGGCGGCCCTGCCGGGGGTGGACCGGGCGGCGTAGCGGGGCCTCGTCGGGTGCGGGCCCGGGGCGGGTCGGGAGCGGGTTCACCGGACAGCCCCCAGAGCGCCGCCGGACCGCCTCCGGAGCCGCCCCCGGGGCGGCCGTCCGCGCCGCCGCCGGCCCACCCGTTGGTGCCGCTCCCGCCCGCCCGCGTCCGCCGCCGCGGCAGGCCCGGGCGCCTCCTCGGCCCGGCGGGAGCCGATTTCCCTTCCGAGCCCAGGGCCGTGTAAGGTCTTCCTTGTTCGACCGGTTCGCCCCTATAGCTCAGTCGGTAGAGCGTCTCCATGGTAAGGAGAAGGTCTGCGGTTCGATTCCGCATGGGGGCTCAAAAGGAAAGACCCTCGCCCAATCGGGCGGGGGTCTTTCCCGTTTCCGCTCGCCGGTCCGGGCGCCCTGGCAGGTCGGGTACGGAATGCGCTGTGATGGTGCGTCATCGCTCGCACCGCTCATCGACCGTACCGGGAGCAGGAGGCGCCATGGGTGTTCGACTCGTGGTGGTCGACGACCATCGGCTGCTGGCCGAGGCGTTGGCCGCGGCGCTGCAGTTGCGCGGGCACCGGGTGCTCGCCGTCGGCTCCCCGGCCGGGGCCGCCGCAGACCTGGTGAACGGCCGGCGGCCCGAGGTCTGCCTGCTGGGGGTGGCGGCACCGGCCGAGCCCGGCGCCTTCGACGGGTTGCTCCGGATCCGCCGGGAGCGGCCCGAGGTGGCCGTGGTGGTGCTCGGTCCGGTCGGTGAACTGCGCGGGGTGGCGGGGGCGTTCGCGGCCGGCGCGGCCGGCTACGTGCCGAGCGACGAGCGGATCGAGATGGTCGAGCGGTCGATCGCGCGGGCCCGGGCGGGCGAGGCGGCGGTGGCGGTGGACGTACTGCGCGGCGCCTTCGACCAGTTGCTGAGGCCGGCGACCGAGCCGGACGACGAGGCGGTGCGGCTGCTGAGGCTGCTGACCCGCCGTGAGGTGCAGGTGCTGGCCCGGATCGCGGACGGCGAGGACACCCAGGCGATCGCGGACGGCATGCGGATCGCCGCGAGCACCGCCCGGACGCACGTGCAGCGGGTGCTGATGAAGCTCGGGGCGCGGACCAGGCTGGAGGCCGCGGCGGTGGCGGCCCGCACCGGCCTCCTGGAGCGGATGGCCCGCGACTGACCGCGGCGGCCCCGCACACCCCACCCCGGGCCCTCCCCGGCGCCCCGCCCCGCCCGGGAGCGACCCCGGACCCCTCCCCGGGGAGCGGCCCCGGACCCCGCCCGGCGGCGCCGGCGCGCGCGGCCGGAGCGGAGGGGGCGCGAGGGGCGTGCGGGCGTCCGGAGCATCCCCGGCGAGCAGGGAGAATAGGCCCCGTCGTACACCCCTCACGGTGGCCCGCCGCGGCGGCGGTCCACCGCCCGCTGGAGGCGCAACATGAGCAAGTACCTGGTCACGGGTGGTGCCGGCTATGTCGGCAGCGTGGTCGCGGCCCACCTGTTGGAGGCGGGGCACCAGGTGACCGTCCTGGACGACCTGTCGACCGGCTTCCTGGAGGGCGTGCCGGCCGGTGCGGAGTTCGTGCGCGGCCGGATCCAGGAGGCGGGGGAGGTGCTGGACGCGTCGTTCGACGCGGTGCTGCACTTCGCGGCGTCCTCGCAGGTCGGGGAGTCGGTGGCGGACCCGGAGAAGTACTGGCGCAACAACGTGGCCGGCTCGCTGGAGCTGGTGTCGGCGATGCGCAAGGCCGGGGTGCGCCGCCTGGTGTTCTCCTCGACCGCCGCGGTCTACGGCGAGCCGGAGGAGGTGCCGATCGCCGAGACGGCCCGCACCTCGCCGACCAACACCTACGGTGCGACCAAGCTGGCCGTCGACCACCTCATCACCAGTGAGGCGCTGGCGCACGGCCTGGCGGCGGTCTCGCTGCGCTACTTCAACGTGGCCGGGGCGTACGGGGCGTACGGCGAGCGGCACGACCCGGAGTCGCACCTGATCCCGCTGGTGTTCCAGGCGGCGCTGGGGCAGCGCCCGCACATCGCGGTCTACGGGGACGACTATCCGACCCCGGACGGCACCTGCATCCGTGACTACATCCACGTCGCCGACCTGGCCGAGGCCCACCTGCTGGCGCTGGACGCGGCCCGGCCCGGCGAGCACCTGATCTGCAACCTGGGCAACGGCAGCGGCTTCTCGGTCCGCGAGGTCATCGAGTCGGTGAAGCGGGTCACCGGCCGCGAGATCCCCGTCCAGGTCGCCGGCCGCCGTGCGGGCGACCCCGCCGTCCTGGTCGCCTCCGCCCGCCGCGCCCACGAGGCCCTCGGCTGGACCCCGCGCCGCCCCGAACTCGACGAGATCGTCGCCGACGCCTGGACGTTCACCCTGGAGAAGAACGCATGACCACCTTCGCAACGCTCTACGGCAGCGACCCGCACGGCACCTGGGCCGCCCCCGGCCGGGTCAACCTGATCGGTGAGCACACCGACTACAACGACGGCCACGTCCTGCCGATCGCCCTCCCGCACACCACCCGGGTGCAGGCCCGGCGCCGCGACGACCGGGTGCTGCGCCTGCACAGCACCCGGGAGCCGGACACCGTCGAACTCGACCTCGACGCCCTCGCCCCCGGCGGCCTCGACGGCTGGGCCAAGTACCCCGCCGCCGTCCTGTGGACGCTGCTCCGGGCCGGCCACCCGGTGGCCGGCGCCGACCTGCTGATCGACAGCGACGTCCCGACCGGCGCCGGCCTCTCCTCCTCCGCCGCCCTCGAATGCGCCGTCGCCCTCGCCTGCAACGACCTGTACGGCCTCAACCTGGACGCCGCCGCGCTCGCCGTCCTCGCCCAGCGGGCCGAGAACGAGTTCGTCGGCGTGCCCTGCGGGATCATGGACCAGATGGCCTCGATGTGCGCCGAGGCCGGCCGGGCCATGCTGCTCGACACCCGGGACCTCTCCCGCCGCCAGGTGGCCTTCGACCTCGAAGCCGCCGGCCTGCGCCTGCTCGTCGTGGACACCCGGGTCAAGCACGACCTCGCGGACGGCGCCTACGCCGAGCTACGGGCCGGCTGCGAGCGGGCCGCACAGCTGCTCGGCCTCCCCGCCCTGCGCGACCTCGACCCGGCCGGCCTGCCCGCCGCGCTCGACCGGCTGCCCGCCGAGCTGCGCCCGCTGGTCCGGCACGTGGTCACCGAGATCGCCCGGGTCGGGCGGGCCGTCGACCTCCTCGGCAGCGGCGACCTCGCCGCGCTCGGCCCGGTCCTCACGGCCGGCCACGCGTCGCTGCGCGACGACTTCGGGACGTCCTGCCCGGAGACGGACCTCGCCGTCGAGGCCGCCGTCGCCGCCGGGGCCCTCGGCGCCCGGATGACCGGCGGCGGCTTCGGCGGCTCGGTGATCGCGCTGACCGCCGCCGAGCGCACCGAGGCGGTCGCCGACGCCGTCACCGCGGCCTTCGCCGGGGCCGGCTACGCGCTGCCCCGGGCCTTCACCGCGCTGCCCTCGGCGGGCGCCCACCGCATCGACGGCGGACGCTGACCGGGCGCCCGCCCGCGGGGACGGACGGCGG